>NZ_JBHZAL010000055.1:0-31068 GCF_042754245.1 Nocardia sp. NPDC059228
CTCATGAGAAGGTGGGGAATATTTATGGCTTTATTTTTTTATTTAAATCCGTAATTATTAATTGTGATAAAATTCGGGAATGAATATTATCGAATTTTAAAGAATTCCAAATCTGTAATTCGTCTATTTGAGATTTGATCGCAATTCGTGAATTTCTTATCATTTCAAATCTCCCTTTTCTGATTTTATCGTGCAATACAAAAGTTCGCGAAAGGTGCATTTTCTCTCAGTGCACATTTCGCGAACTCTCGATTTAATTCTTTTATTTTCGTGGAGCTCGACGTTTATCTGATTCGATACGAGAATCAACAACCTCGGAAAGCAATTCGATGTACTGCTTAAGAAACCATTCGTACAATTCGTGAACTCGCTTTCGAGCATCTTTATCTGTCGTACCAGTTCGATCGAGATATTCATCCACCAATTTCGGATTGGATGAACGAATAATGAGTTTCACTGCAGTATTGAGGCAGTGCGACTCTTTGAGTTCAATCGGAAAGTCTTTTTCTTCTTCCCAATCGAGCATCAATCGTTTGAAGTCGCGCATATCGCTGCGCTCCAGAGTGACATTCGTCTTTCGTACATCGCTCCGAGCTTCGGTTTCAGACATTGATTCGATCCTTTCTAGATCATGTGTGTTGTTGACTGTATTCTATCAGTTCGTGTCGAGTTGTTTCGTACCAGCAATACTTACTCCCTACTGCAATCATTCCTTTCCTATTGTTTATGTTGAATTACTGGAACTACTGGTATGCGTGAAATGAAGTGAACTAGAGGTTGGTTGCGGTTGGTTTGCTAGTTGGTGCCGGTGTCTTCGTCCTCGCCTTCGGGGCCGTCCGGGGTGGTGTTGTCGGCGGGCTCGGTGCGGGCGTTGCGGTCGAACGGGATCACCGTTCTATTGCCTCCTACCTGGGGTAACTTCGGCAGGCTCGGCAGTTTCAGCGGTGCTTTGCCGTCGGTGCTGGTGGACTTCGGGGTCCCCAGGGCCGGGGGCTTGATGATGTCCACTGTGTTGCTGTCGGGGGTGGCGGACTTCCCGGCGGGGAGGGCCGGCGGTTCGCTGCCGGGCAGCGGGCGGACCTGTCCGCGTACGGCGACGATGGCGTCGGAGATGAACCAGCACGCCTCGGTGGGCAGGTAGACCGCGCGGGCGCGGGTGGTTTCGGGGTGGCGGCGGGTGCGGACGATGGCCACGCCCTGGGGCATCTTCTCGTCTACGGCGTCGAGGCCCGCGGCTTGCAGTGCGGGGGCGTTCTCGAACAGGTGCTTCATGGCCTGGGGGGTTTCGACGCGGAAGCAGAACCGATCGAAGAGGTTGGCCTTGGTGGCGCTGGACAGGCTGTCCTCTTCGAGCTTCTGACCGGCCGGGTAGAGCCGTCCGCCGAACTTGGCGGACTGGGCGCCGAAGCGCTTGAGCTCGGCCTGAAACTTCTTGTCCTCGGCGAACTCGGGCACTTCGTCGATGACGACCAGGTAGAGCGGCAGGTCCGGGCTGAAGCGGGTGATGCGGTCGGTGTGGCCGGACCAGAACAGGTGCTCGCGCTCTTTCATCTCCTTGTTGACCCGCGTGAGGATGGCGGTGGCCTCGGCCGGGTCGTTGGAGTTGCAGACCAGGTAGGCGGTGCGCCACCAGGGCGCGACGGCGGCGGTGTTGGGGTCGATGATGACCACCCGCACGTCACGCATGAGCGATGCCCAGGCCAGCAGCGAGTTCAGGAAGATGGACTTGCCCGAGCGGGATGCGCCCTGAACGCCGCCGTGGGCGCCGGCGGCCAGGTTGACGGTGATCCACTCGCCGGTCTGGCTGATCATCAGGGTGATGTCGTCGGTGCAGGACAGGCCGTCCACGGGCACGGTGAGCTGTGCGTCCTGGCAGGCCAGGGTGAGCAGCTCGGCTTCCTCGGCCGGGGTGGTCGCGGCCTTGGCCGCAGCTTCGATGCGGGCGCGGGTCGCGTCGTCGAGCAGGCCCGAGACGTGCATCTCGACCAGCGGGTCCCGGACTTTCAGCGACAGCACCACGCGCTCGCCGATGTCGGCGCTGACGTTCACGTCGAGCAGGTTCAGGCCCATGACGAGCTGGCCGCGCCGTTCGACGTAGTGCTTGAGCGAGTGCCCGAGCCCGCCGGCGTCGAGTACGACCTGCGCGCCGACTCCGGTGGGCTCGGCATCGACCACCGCCGGCCACGCGCCCGGCTCCAAGCGAGCGTTCTCGCCCGAGCCGATCCAGCGGGGCATGGTGCCCAGGCCCATGGAGGCCCACAGCTGCGCGGCTTCCATCGGGTCGGTGAGCTTGAACAGCGCGGCGCGGATCTCGGGCTGGGGGAAGCGGTACATCCACGCGCGCTGTTCGGCCTGGCGGTCGTGCTCGGCGCGGCGCGCGGCGGCGGCCTTGGCCGAGCGTGACCACAGACCCAGCAGGATCGGAGTCGCGACCAGGGCGACGAACACGATCAGTCCGGGCAGGCCGTAGGCCAGGTACAGCGTTCCGCCGACCAGCCATGCCGCGCCCCCGCCGCCCAGGACCAGCAGGGCTACTGCCTGGGCGTTCATGCCATCACCGCCGTGCGAACTGTCAGCCATCGGAAACCCCACAGGTTGCGGCGGACGGGCCGCCGATCGTGATCATTGGTGTCGACGGCCACGACACGCGCGTAGCCGATTTGCAGGCCCCAGGCCCGCACGAATGCCACCGCCTCGCCCTTGGGCTGGCCGTGCTCGATACCGGGCAGCACGATCGACACCGCTGGAGCCTTGGGCGCGGGCAGCGCCATTTGTGCGGGCAGCAGGCCGCCGTCTCGGCGCGAGAGCACCAGGTCGATGGCGGAGTCGGTGCCCGTGCGGACCTGTCCGGTCTTGGCGCCGAACGCTTTGGCCAGGTCGGCGCTGCGGCGGTGCCATTCCTCGGGGGACTGGCCGGGCAGCATGGCCACGGTCAGCACGTCGGCGTGACGGTCGGTCACCACCGAGCGCAGGGTCGGCACCTGGATGCCGTGTTTGGCGTCGGTCATGGTGAGTTCCTGATGGGCCAGCACGCGCGCCCAGCGACGCCGGTAGCGCCACCACACGGTGATCCAGGCCCGCAGGACCGCGCGGCCGTGTTTGGCCGCCAGGACCACGGCCAGCAGCGAGCCGACCACGGCCGCGCCGCCTTCGAGGACGGTGGGCAGTGCTTCGAGTACGGCGGCTTTCCAGTGCGGGATCTGGGCCGCGATTTCGGCCGGTTTGATGGTGCCCGACATCAGGCCCTTCATCAGCAGCGCTCCGCCGGTGAACAGCGCGAGGAAGCCGATGATCTGGACCAGGGCGACGGTGAACGGGTGCGGGGGCTGACGGTCGCTCATCGCGCACCGCCGGCGTTCAGGGCGGCGGTGCCGCGCACGGCCCAGCTGATCGGCTTGCCGTTCTCGGTGGCGTAGGCGATTTCAGCGCGGGTCGACGCGCCGATGTAGTGGGACTCGTCGGTGACCACGACCACCCGATCGCACAGCGCGATCTTGCGCAGGTGCAACTGATCCAGGCGGGCTTTCACATCCGAGCCCTGCTCGGTGTCGGGGACGACCCGGAACGGCGCGAGCACGATCACGCCCCGCTCGGACAGATCCGCGGCCACGTCGAGCATCTGTGGGAAGAACCGCATGCTCCCGCACAGGGTCACGAACTCATCGGCGAACCCGAGGAACGGGAAGTAGGAGAACTCGGGGAACCGGCCAGCGTCCTTCTGGCGGGGTCCACCCTGTTCGAGGGTTACTTGTTCTTGGAGGCTTCCCGCGCTCGGCGGAACAGCTCGGCGCGCAGTTCGATCAGGCTGGGAATCAGCTCCTCGCCCAGTGCCTCCACGAGGGTTTCCATTGCCTTCTGCTGCGACAGACCGGAAAGAGACAGAGCGTCCTCCCACGTCTTCGCTTGCTTCTCGTTTAGGCGGAAGGTCCGCTGGCCGGTGCGTGGGGGCATGAGCCCATGTTGGCAGTTGGTAGCTGGAGCTACCAACTGCCTGGTCGATGTCGTGTCGTTCATTTCTCTCGTTCATCTCTGTTCCTTGGTGCTGGATTCGATGTACTATCGAACTACCAGAATGGTACCAAATCAAACCGAAGTGCTACCAGATGGTTGAGAGAAATGGGAAACAAGAACATGAGCACACCGACGCTCACCCCCACCGACGTCGAGGGCGTCTACCGCTCGGGCAAGTCCCGGTCGATGGCGTTCGTACTGGTCAACGGACCGGCGTGGGGTATCCAGTTGCCGAACGGGACGCTGTACCAGGACCCGCAGGCCATGGCGATGCTGGACGACCCGTGGACCACCCAGCCCACGGTGTGGTTCGTCGAGGCCGACGCGGCTGCCGAGGCTCGGGGCATCGCGGACATGCTCGAATCCAGCTACGGCATCCCGAAGACCGGGCCGACCGAGCTGCGAGTTGTCCGGCTGGAGATGGACACCGATGGCATCTGGAAGCGCCCTGAGATGTCCGCGTCCAATCCCGAGGGCTACCGGCCGATGAACCTCGACACCGAGGAACTGTCGGCGTGGCCGTGCGGTGCCACGTCGCCGCTGTCAGTCGACCAGGCCCGCCAGGTCATGCGTGACCACAAGGAGTGCGCCGGCCAGATCACCTGCAAGATCCGCGGGCGCGCTCGCGCGGCGCTGTCCCGCGCGGGGGTCATGAAGCTGAACCGGAACCCGAACGTGTGGCGGTCGCTGGACCTGCCGGACATGGCCCGGTGAGCGACATGCAGGTCATCGAGTACGACGGGCACCGCATCCCGGTCGGGAAGCTGTTCCGCGACAACCGCAACTCCAACATCCGCACGCTGCGGGTCGTGGGACCGGCCGACACGGACCGGATCCTGCTGATGGTGATCCGCCGGGAGTACGAGGGCCAGGTCACCGAGCCGATGCGGGCCACCGTGATGACGGCAGAGCGGTTGCTGTCGAGGGATTTCGTGGCCGTGGACACCACCAGCGAGCAGGGGCGGTGAGCGGCATGGCAACGCTCGGATACCACGCCCTGACCGATGAGTGGCTGGTCATCCCCTGGCAGTGCAGCTACCCCGGCCGCCTGACCGAGGCCGAAGCCCGCAACGTGCACGCGGAGCACCGCAAGCACAACCGCCACGACTGCCGCATCGATCGCACCGCCCGCAAGGTGCTCAAGAACGCCACCCGCCAGGCCCGCCAGGCCACCAGCAAGTGAAAACCCCAGAAAGGAAACCGATTTCGATGTCCCTGTTCTCCCGCGCCACCGCGCCCCGTGAGGTCAGCGTCTACGTCTCCATCCACCCGGACGGGCACCGCTCGGTGTCGATCCACGGCGGAAACGTCGAGGAGGTGGCCTCGCTGATGGACGCGGCGCTGGCGCACCCGAACGTCTCGGCCTATCCCACGGCCCCGATGCCGCCGATGATGCGCGCCCCGTGGCACGTGAACGGCTCGGTCGCCACCGAGATCGGCTGACCCACCCCGGAAATGGCGGAACCGGCCAGAAGGACGCTGGCCGGTTCCGCCCCAGATCATCCCGAACACCGTTCGAAAAATCGAGAAGGAAGTACCGATATGGCTCTGATCAAAATCACCGCCGACCTGCCCGGGGACGCCACCACCGAGGTCACCGCCGACCAGGTGAGCGCCCATTTCGCCATCGCGCCGCAGCTGATGGTCTTCAACGACGGCGAGATCCGCTACGCCGAGCATCATCCGTTCCTGCTGATCCACATCCCCGGTGGCCGTCCGGTGACCGATACCGGTGCCCGCGTCGATCTGCGGCGGCTGGCCGAGTTGCTTGAAGCGCTGCCGATCGACTGGAGCCAGCCCGACCCGACCGAGGCGTGCGAGCCGTACATCGCGGAGGTCGCCGAGGCGCTGGTCGAGTGCGTGATCGATGACGATTCCGCCGCTGTGGTCTTCGCCTGACAACCCCCGAAAAAGCTGGCGGAACCGGCCAGAAGGACGCTGGCCGGTTCCGTCCCTGATCTTCCCGGAAAGGGGACTTCAATGCTCATCCTCAGACACACGCTCGGTCATATCGGGCGCACTTCGCAGGACTCGCCGATGCTGGTCGCGGTATTGGCCGCCGTCGTGGCGTCGGTGCTGTTCGGCACGGTGCTGTTGCTGACCGCCGGCCACCGCGACCCGGTCCCGGCCTCGGTCGTCTCGCCTACCGCGGTGTCCTGCGCGCCCTTCGCCATCTGCGGTGGAGGTGACCCGCGATGACGACGCCGTTGTCGGCGAAATTCGCTGAAGACCCGGACTATCGGGCCAGGACCGGGCGGGCTCCGTCGTGGACCACGATTGCGCGGCCGACCGCGCGCCTGGTGTGCGGCGAGTGCGCCCAGCTCCAGCACGAGACCCGGGGGCGTTGCGGGGCGCGGATGCTGCCGCGTCAGCGCCGCAGCTTCCCCGGCCAGCGCGACACCGCGCTGCTGTTGTGCACCACCCACGCCGACGCCTGGCGTCAGCTCGACCGCGAGGACCTGCGATGACCGACACCGCAGCGGTGAATCTGGAGCTGGTCGCGCGGATGCCGTGGCTGCTGCCTGAGCCGGATTCGATCTGGTCGATTACCGGCACCTACGGGCGCGGGCGCGGCAGGTTCCAGGATTGCCTGGCCATGGTCACCCCCTACGACCTCATGGGCTGCCAGCCTTTGTTCGTGCTCATCGCGCCCGCCTTGCAGGAATCGGACGCCTCGCCGACCCGCTACATCGCGCCGAACCAGATCTTCAGCGCGCATCGGCTGGTCCTGGTGCACGCCGAACGACCCCACGCGGGCCTGGCGTACTACGCCGACGAGCAGGACATCATCGACCGCGGCCGGGGGGAACGATGAACCACCTCACCGAGCAGACCGGCACCACCACCCTGATCGAGAAAGGCATATTCATGGCCGATCACTTGGCCCCCGTCTCCCCGCTGTCCCGGCTGGCCGAGCGGTGGGTGATCGTGCTGCCCGGTGACGCGCTCTACAGCCCGGACGGCCCGGTCCGGCCGGGCGACCCGGACAACGACTGGGACCCCGAGCTGTTCCGCACCGAGGACGATGCACGGGTGCAGCTGGAGCGGCTGGCCGCCGATGCTGAGAGCATCGGCCTGAACAGCTGGACCGCGCAGGTGGCCCGCCTCGGTGACGTGGGCGCGGTCAGCGTCCCCGCCTACGAGCACGTCACTCCCGATGTGGAGGGCCTCAACCGCGACTACCCGGCCCCGGCCCCGCTGACCCACCACGAGTACGCGGTGCTCGTCGGTGGCCCGTATCGCGAGTACAGCCCCGACCACCCGGAGCCGTTCATGGTGTTCCCGGATATCGAGTACGCCCAGGACCGCGCAGGCGACATCGCCGAGGACTGGGCGCCGCGGCTCGGGGTGGCCGGCCACCCGGTGATGGTCGTGTCCCGCACCATCACCGTCACCACTGGCCCGTGGGAACCCGCGGAATAGCCTGCCCCGCAATCCATCCCAGATGCAGGCACAACGGAGTGCCCAGGGCCACAACGGCGTGACTCGCGCATCGGGTAACAGAAAGCCCGCCCCGAATCGCCAATCGGAGGCGGGCTTTCACACCGTCAGTGGGAATCTGGCCGAACCCGGCGCGGCGGGGTTACACGGGTGTAAGTCCTGTGGTTGGCTGGACGGCGCGGACTGAAATCCGCATGAGACATAAAGCAGCCCCCCTCGCATGTGTTTGGCGACGCGGCGAGAGGGGCTTTGAGAACCAAGCTCGCGGCTGACGATACAGGCCAGGTCGGACAGATGTCATACGACCCGTCTGAGTTTCGCGAACTGTGAGCTTGTGGAGCACCCGGAAAGGGGTGACCATGAGCATTTTTTTTGCAGGTCAACGCCAAATGACCGCATCTCTCTCCCTCCCCGCGCTGGTCGCGGATTGTGGCCGAGTCGATATCGGCGCGTCGAGCCGTGTTGCGGGAGTGGCCCGGTGAGCAACTTTCACACTGCCCTGGTCGATCGGGTACATCTGGTCGATATCGAGTCGACCAAGTGGGCGGCCTGCAAGGCGTTCCTGCGGTGCGTCGGCAACCACGCCAACGAGGAAGAGCATGACCTGGCGTGGCCGGGTCTTGAGCTGATGATGCTTGAGACCGGTATGTCCGAGTCGGCGCTTTCGAAGACCGGGACCCTGCTGGACAAGATGGGGTGGGTCGTCCGCAAGCGCCGCTTCGGCAAGTCGAACATGTACCGGCTCAACATCGCCAAGCTTCAACAGCACCAGGTCGCCCGGCCGGACCCGAAGGCGGTCCATATGGCCGAGCACCTGCCCGACATGTTGTTCCCCGGCGAGAAGTTCGAGGACCTGGTCGACGCGGGTGCGCTGGCCGATGGCAAGCCGCTGGTGCCCGGCCGCAGCACCGCCCGGCAGCGGGCCGCGCGCCTGGAACGGGCGAAGGCCGCCGCGGAATCCCAGGCTGTGGATAACTCCGCCCAGCAGCGGGCCGCGCGTCCGAAACGGGCGAAGACCGAGCCGGAATCCCCGCAGGTCAGCGGGGCTGTGGATAACTCTGTCGCCGAGAAACCCCAGGTCAGCCCCAGTTACGTCAAATCGACGTATTCGAAAACTCGTTCGAATACGTCAAATCGACGTAACTGTTCACGTCAAATCGACGTGACTGATCACGTCGATTTGACGAACAAACAGTCAGAGAACCGTCAATCAACAGACAGACAGGGCGCGGCGCGTTGGCAAGCCGCTGCCGAACCGTCTGCCTGCCTGCCTGCTGAGCCCTCTACACAATCCGGGCAAGCGCAGCTGTCGATGGTGGTCGGGTCGGTACGTTCGGCCGCCGAGCAACTGCTGGCCGGGCTGGCGCTGCCGTGGCCTGTGGAGCGCAGCGTGATCCGCAACGAGGCACCCGCGATCGAGGCTCGTCTGGCCGAAGGCGGCTGGAGCGCGGATGCTCTCGGCCGCTGGATCGAGACGAACGTGGCCAAGGCCGTGGCCGACTTCGGTGGTGCCAGCAATGTGCGTAAGCCGATGGGCCTGCTGGTCGGAGTGCTACGCGACGCCCCAGAGCGCCCGGCCATCGCTGTCGCGGTCGCTGCGGCGCCGGCGCGGCCCAGGTGCCCCGAGCACGCGCGCTACAACCCCGGGTCGCGGCCCGATGGTGAGTGCTCGATGTGCTGGTCCGAGCGTGAGGGATGGCTCGATGACGCCCCCGCGACTGCCATGGCCGCCGCCGAGCCTTCGGCACCTCCGCGATTCCTGGCCGGATGATTTCGCGCTATTCGGCCTTCTGGGGCCGGTTCGGCGCATTCTGAACCCCGAATCCCAACGATGGGATTTCGGGGGCCAGGGACGCATCCAGGCACCACTACGGCCCTACTGATCATGAAGGGACTCCCATCATGGAGCGCGTTCTCCACGGCCCCAGCATCGCCGAGGCCCACCTGCACGGCTTGCACGACTACCTGACCGGCCGCGGGTGGGTGATCACCATGCCGGACTACTACGGCACCGACGAGGACGGCCGCCCCACCGATCCCGAAACCAGGTGGCGCTATGCGGCCAGCTACGGCGGGGTCGTGATGAACTCCGTCGAGGACTCGACTCCGTGCTCGCTGGCCTGCGGGTTCGGGTTCGAGGGCGGTCTGAGTGTGGACGTGAGCACGGCGGGGAACTGGCGCGGCTGCGAGGCCCATCCGGTGGCCGAGCACAGCCTTCCCGTCGAGGAGCACTACGACGAGGCCGCTGATCGCTGGAACGATCTGGATTTCACCGAACTCGGCGCGCTGCTGGATCGGCTCGAACCCGCAGCCCGCGCGCTCGATGCCCGCGAGTTGATCGAATGCCTGTTCTTCGGGCCGTGCGGTCGGGACCTCTGACCGGAAAGGGCTTGGGGACATGTCGAATCGGCCGAAGAAGAACCGTTCGAAACAGGACAAACAGCGCGCCCGTGCTCGCGCACAGCGGCGGGAGGAGGCTCGCCTGCGCGATCACCCGCTCTACGGTTCGCCGCCGCCTTTCCATGGCTATCAGGACTGGTTCAACGTGCCCGCCGGGGCTGCCGAACTGATCGATTGCCCGCCGGTTCCGGGCCTGGGTGGCGACGAGAAAGACATGCTCGATGCCCTGATCAAACTGGGTCCACGCTACGAGGGGCTGGTGCCGATGGCGGCGCTGTTCCTGGATCAACAGATCCGCGACGGCGTTCTCTTGTTCGCGATCACCGGGGACACCGAGCGCTATAGGCCAGTCCCGCTGGCGGACTTCGCCGCCGAGGTGTGCGACCCCGCGCAGGCGGAACAGAACATGCTTGACCATCCCGAATGGGGCGAACTCGCCGCCGTACCAGGCGGAGCCGATGCGGTCGTGATGTATCTGCACACCCTGCACTCGAAGGGCGCGTTCGTGCTGGATGACAACCACGTGATCAACCTGGCGCTACCGCCGGCCCGCTCCCCCAGCGGCACATGGCAATTCAACGGACACCCGGGAGAAGACCTGTGAGAAGCAAGCGATCCAAGACTCTCGACCCCGATGCTGGCCCGGCGCTGTTCGCCGAACCCGGCGCCCGCCGCAAGCCGACCCCGGATTGCCCCGGCTGTGCCGGGGATGGCTGGGTCCTGGGTGCGGACCGCGCGCCGCTTGAGCCTGCCATCCGCTGCACCTGCACCGCCCCCGACCGGGCGATATACGAGCCGGAAGGACTTTCGCGATGACCACCGTGATCCATGGGCCTGGCACCGACGCCGACCTGCAAACCCTGCACGAGTTCCTGACTGCTCGCGGCTGGAGCCCGAGCGAGTACGCCACTCTGGACGAGAACGGTTGCCCTGACACGGAATCCGGGTGGATCTATCGCCCCAGCTTCGGCGGTGTCGAGATGAACCGCGTGGACGACGCCACCCCCGACAAACTGGCCTGTGCGTTCACCACGGACGACGACCAGCTGGATTTCGTGATCGATTCCGTAGGCAGCGGATCGGCTCCCGGACGCACCATCTGCGAGGCCCATGTCGTGCAGAAGTGGCGGGCCCCATTCGATGACGGGGACGAACTGGACCTGGACGAGCTGGCCGAGGTGCTCGACCGGCTCGAATCCCAGGCCCGCGCAATGGATCCGCGCGAGTTCATCGAGTGCCTGTTCTTCGGCCCTTGCGGCAGGCCGGACTGAGCGGCGAATGCGCTACGAAGTAGGTCCGCGCGAGAACGACCCGAACCCCGAGCTGGTGGCCGAGGCACTGCGCCGGTTGGCCGGCCTCGGGGTCGTACACGTGACCGGCGACGAGAACAGGGGTGAGGTGTTCGTGGTGGCCTCACCGGTGCACCGGAATCTGGCCGTGGTGAACCACGTCCTGGACCGGCTGCCGCAGGACCCGCCCGTCCCGGCCGCGGAACCGGCACCGGCACCGGATCCGCCGGGCCCGCTGTCGCTGTCGAGACTGCCCAAGCTGCCCCTGTCGGGTCAGTGAGAGACTGCGAAAGGGGCCGAGCCAGGTATCAGCTGGCTCGGCCCCTTTTTCGGCCCTTGTGTGGTTGTTCAGGGCCGGTAGCGTTCCGATATGACTGCACAGCCCACGCGCCGCCGCCGCACGCCCCGCCCCGCACTGTCGAGCGCCACCGATTTCCGTCCGGCCCGCCAGCGCTGCGGCGAGAAAACCCGCCAGCAGGGCATCAATTTCGACCTGGCGCTGCTGAAATACATGCGCACCGCCGTGATCTGGATGGCCCACCACCACCCGGACGAGCCCGGCTCGGAATCGCTGGCCGCGCTGATCGACGAGGCCGTCCGCGACAAAATCACCAGCTGGGAACGCACCTACAACGGCGGCAAAGCCCTGCCGGTGCTGGGCACCGTTTCTGCACCAACACCCCCCGAACAGGTCGACGCCGACCCGAGTGTGGAGCGGGAAGAAGTCCCCGCCGACCAGATTCCTCCCCTCGCGCAGGACGAAACCATCCACCTCGCGCACCCCGCTCCCGTTCACGGCCCGAGCTGGTCCGGGCTGGCCGCTGACTTCCTCACCCTCGCGCGGCGGACAGTGCTCGGCCGACACTGAGCCCCGGGGCCGGACACGACTGTGGCCACCTGCCTTGTTGCAGGTGGCCACAGAATTTTGAGGGTTATCGGGGTAATCGGGTGGGTTACGTGCGGTGGCTCGGCGAGGTCGGGAACTGAGAGTTGCTGCTGGTCACGGCGGTTTTCGTTGGCCGGTCAGGCTACCTGCCGCGTCCTTCGCGTCCGTGTCCTTCCCGCTCGCGGGCGAGGGCGGCGCGCTCTGCTGCGCGGGCGCGTTCGCGGAGTTCCCGCAGCCGCTGCGCCTCGGCCTGTTCGGCTTGGATGCGCAGGTGCTGAGCGTGCATGTTCTCGGTGATGGCGTCCACATCGATGGCCGAGCCCAAGCGTTCGACGGCGTTTTGAATATTCGAATCGGTGATCTTTCGGGCCATCTCTGCGGCCGACCCTGGGCCTCTGTCGGTCCTGACGATGAGGTGTTTGTCTTCGTAGTAGTCCATGGCGTTTTCCTCTCCGGCCACGATCGCGATTGTCGGGTGTTGGGCACTGCGCCGATCAGCGAGTGCGGCCGTGCTCGCGTTCGTGGGCTTGCCGGGCCCGTTCGGTCCGGCGTTCACGTTCCTGGCGTTCGCGTTCCTGGCGTTCGCGTTCGTTTCGCTCGCCCGCGGTCTCGGGCGGCATGTCGTCGAGTGCGTCGAGCTGCTGGACGAGATCCTGGAGCGCGGACAGTGGAAAGCTGCCCCCGAACAGGCCGTATCTGTCCTTGGGGTCGTATCTGTCGTCGGTCATCGGATTCTTCCTTCCTCATGCCGCCGTGTCGGTCACGGTGGCGGGCTGGCGGGTGACCTCGGCGAACAGTTCCGGCGGGGCGGCGTCGAGGTTCAGCGGTAGCGGTTCCAGCGTCGTTTTGTGCCCCTTGTGGCAGAGGGAGAATTCGCCGGCGTGGTCCATCAGGGCGCGCATGTGGGCGTCGGCGTCGAGCCACCACATGCTGAGCGCGCTCTCCTCAGGGCTACGCAAAGCGCCCTCGTAGGCGTGCCACATGGCGACCAGCCGTTCCGCCGCCCCGGGGTGCTTCCACGGCTCGGGACACCAGACGATGTCGTTGCGGACGGCGACCTGGCGACCGTAGGCGGGGGCCACGAGGTTGGTCAGGAACAGGCCCAGGGACTTGTATCTGCGGCCCGGGACCCTGCCGGCGGGGTGGGCGGTGACCGGTTCGTGCATGTCGGGTTTCCCCTTTCTGGGGTGAGGCAATGGGTGGGCGGTAGGTCACAGGTCGGCCGGGCCGCAGGGGTGGCTGGCCGGGTTGGGAAGTTCGGCAGGGCGGCCCCATCCGCCGAGGCGGACCAGGCACGCGACAGGGGGTCACCCTGCCGCCCGGTGACGAGCCGGACCCTTCGCGCTCCCCCGGGACTCGAACCCGGGTGTCTGCCAGCGGAGCTGATCGAACTGGGGAAGTTCACGCGCCGAGTTCAGCCTCGGCGCTGGCGCTGTGGGGATCAGAAGGTGGATTCGTTCCATCCCGGGGGCGGGAATTCGATGTGCAAAATGTCGCTGACCAGCTGATCCTTCGCCCATGCGGTGCTGACGGAATGCGAGATCACGGTGCGGCCCTGCGGGTCGGTGATGCCGCGCCGGCGCATAGCCACCAGCTCGGCCTTGCTGAGCTTCATCAGCTCGGCGTAGCGGAGCTTCTGCAGCTCCGAAATCGGGTCGCCGATCTCGTTGTCGGTCATAAGAATTCCTCTCTCGCGGGTTGTTTCGATTTCAGTCCGGGTGTCCGGGCGGAGCTGGTCGAACTGGGGAAATTCACGCGCCCAGCGCGGCCTCGGCGGCGGCGATGTCGTCGGCGAAGTACGCGCAGAAGTGCGCCCAGCCCTCGGACCACAGCCGCAGCGTCTTGCGCAGGATCGCCTCATCGGCCAAGGACTTGAGCCACTGGCCCGCTTCCTCGGCCGCCTCGGCATCGGGGGCGGTCATGTCGGCGCAGGCGATGAGCCAGCCGCGGGCGGTGTCGATCTGGGCAGGAGTGGCGTCGGCGGGGATTTCGATGGCCATTCGGGGTTCCTCTCCCTCGGTGGTCCTTCAACCATAAGGCAAAACTTCATTTGAAGCAAATGAAGTTTTGAAGTAGTAATGAACTGGGGGAAATGCCGACGTCAGGGCAGGTACCGTGACAGGAACAGGCCACCCGATCATCACCGCGTCGCACCGGACGGGAGCACTGGAGCACATGAGCACCAATTTCGACATCGAGCCCAACGACACGGGCCGCCGCTTGCGCGAGATCCGGGCCTGGCGTGGCCAAAGCCTGGAAGTCACCGCCGGTTTGGCCGGAATCAGCTTCGGCTACCTCGGCAAACTCGAACGCGGGGACGTGCCGCTGAGCAATCGCCGCACCCTCGAAGCCCTCGCCCGCGCGTTGCGGGTCGCGCCGAGTGAGTTCTCCCCCGCCCCCTGGCACGCCGACCCGCCCGATGCCACCGAGGCCGCGCACGCGGGCCTGGTGGAAGTCGAAAACGCCCTGGACGCCTACGAACTCGGCGAGGACCCGGGCCTTCCTGTTCGGGAATGGCCGGCGGTGGCCGCCGACCTCGCCCGTCTGGGCGAACTGTCCCAGGGCAGCGCCGACTACGCCGCCCAGGCCGCACTCATGCCCGGCCTACTCGGAGAGCTGCACGCGGCCTACGTGCGCACACCGCAGCTGCGCCGTGAGGTGCTGCTGGGCATGATCACCTGCTACGCCTCGGCCACCTGGACCACCAAACGCCTGGGCGGGCGTGGCCTGCCCTTGTTGGCGGCGCGGGCGGCCCAGCAGTGCGCCGACATGCTCGAATCCCCGGCCTGGAAGGGATTCACCACCTGGCTGCGCGGAGACGCCACCGGCGGACTGTCCCGCCCGGAGCAGTACCGGCGTGCCATGCGCTGCGCCGATGAACTCACCCCGCACCTCGACGACCCCGAGGTGATCCAGGCATACGGGATGCTGCACCTGTCCGCGGCGCTTGCGTCGGCGGTGCAGGGCGACCGCGACGCCACCACAACGCATCTGGACGAAGCCCGCTCCATCGCCGCGCGCCTGGACACCGAGGCCGGCACGTTCGGGCGCATGTGGTTCGGCACGCCGAACGTCGGCATCTGGGCCGCGAGCATCGGCCTGGAGCTGGGCGACGGCGCGAAAGTCGCCGAGCAGGCCCGCACGGTGAACGTGGCCGCGATCCCGAGCCCGAGCCGCCAGGCCGAGTTCTACATGGAAGTCGGGCGCGCGATGCTGACCGACCACCGCCGCCGCGAACAGGGCGTTGCGGTGCTCATGCGCGCGGAATCCCTGGCGCCGCAACGAGTCCACGCCGACGTGTTCACCCGTGAGGCCGTGGCCGATGTGCTGCGCGCCGCCCGCCGCGACGCCGGAGGCCGCAACCTGCGCGGATTGGCGTGGCGGCTCGGTATCGCACCCGACCTCACGCCGCGGCCCTGAACCTCCGGACGGACCGGGAGTGCCACTCCCGGCCCGCGTGATGCCGGAATCGTTTGCGCGGCAGTAACGTCCAAGTTCACGAATCAAGGTCACCCGGTCGGGGGTGGTGCTTCGAAGGTGGTGGACATGGGGGACGTTCTCGCTGGCCGGGTAGCTGATGAGGCTGCGGTGCGCGCCAATGTCGCCCGCGCTGCCCGGTTCCGCCGCACCTGGCCACAGGTGGCGTTCTCGCTGGGCCTGGTCCACGAGGACCGCAACCCGAACCTGGTGCAGAAGTACTGGAACGGCGAAACCCGGGCCCCCGACCCGGTGATCCGGGTGCCGCGGATCATGCACATGAGCGTGGACTCCTACGGCGTGACCATGGTCGTGCGCACCGTGCGCGGGGTCGGGCGCAAGCATTTCACCGACGCCGCAGGGTATTTGGCCGACGAATGGCGCATGCGGCAGGTGTGGGCCCGCTCCCTCGACGACGAAGACCAGTGGGGCCCTGGGTTCGTCGAGTTGCGCACCGTGCACACCGACCCGCTCACCCGCACCGTGGAACAGGGCCGGCCGCCGGTCCCGCTGGATCTGAGCCGTCTGGAGCTTGGCCATGGTGAGCGCGGCCAGCCCGAGTATCTGCCGCTGGCCCAGGGTGCGGGCGTGACCGTGATGGGCGCCAGCGGCTTCGGCAAGACGATGTTCGCGCGCAACATCGTGGTCAAACTCGCGCCCTCGCCGAAGGTGCAGTTCGCGGGCGCGAACGGCAAGACCACCCGCGCTTTGCGCGGTGACTACCGGGTGCTGGCCCCGCGCTATGCCCACCTGGTCGGCTCGGACCCCTACGAGGTCAACGAGTTGCTGACCGGGCTGGTCAACGAGATGTACCGCCGCCTCGATTCCATGTACGACTGGTGGGGCGTGGACGAGTTCTGGGACCACGGGCCCAGCATCGAAATCCCGTATCTGGTGACCACTCTCGACGAGTGCCAGGTCTACCTGGCCACCACCGCCCCGGCGTCGAGCAACCTGGGCAAGATCGTGACCGACAACGTCGAGAAGAGCACCGACCTGGTCAAGATGGGCCGCGCGGCGGGCATGGGCACGTTCTTCATGACCCAGAAAGGCACCGGGGACGCCATCCCCACCGCCATCCGCGACGTGGCCACCACCGCGCTGTCGTTCCCGGTGCGCTCACGCGCCCAGGCCATGGCCGCACTCGGCGATGAAATCCTCGACTATCCCGACAAGGACCCGCGCGCCATCCTGCGCCATCCCTATCGCGGTGTCGGAACCCTGTTGGCCGAGGGGTCCGAGGGGTTCACGCGGTTCAAATCGCCCCTGACCTCGGCCGAGCTGGCGGCGGAAGTGTGCGAGGCCACCGCCCACTACGTGCGGGAAATCCCCGGCATGACCGTGGGCCGCACCCGAGTGCCCGACACCGGGCAGGCCATCGAACTGAGCAAGGCCCGCGCCGCCCGCGCCGCCAAGAACAAGCCGCGGCGCATCGGGGGCCAACCATGAACGCCGATCCCGATTTCGGGCCCGAGCTGACCACCGAGACAGCCGAGGTCCCGCCCACGCCCCGCTCATCCCGCCCGCTTGCCCTGTCGACCTTGCCGACCCTGCCGATGCCCGTGTCGAAACGTGCCCCGGCCGAGCCTCTGGAGCCCGCCGAGGACGAGGACCAGGGCGACGACGGCGAGGACTACCCCGACGACTACGACGACACCGCCGACTACGACGACGACGGCGACGACGACGGCGACGACTACGACGATGGCGAATTCGACGACGAGGACGGCGAATTCGACGAATTCGAGGACGAGGACCCCGACGACTACGGCGAGGACCCTCGATACGTCCCTGATCAGGCCGAGCACCGCAGCGCGCGCCCTGATGGCCTGCCCTGGGATTCGTGGCTGGCCAGGCCCGGCAAGCCCGACCCCCGCAAGCCCAAGCCCGACCCCGGCCCGGACGGGCAAAAGTCGTTGTCGGACTACTACGACGCGGTCAACGCCGGCACCTACACCGACAGCGCCCGCAAGGCGTTCGTCGACCGCTCCGGCGGGCGCGGCGCGGCGGTGCGCGCCCGGCTCAAACGACGCCGCGACGACGACAACGACCGCGAGGTCTACCGGGCCCGCTCGGGCGGGGTGGCGGTATTGGCGGTCGCGGGCGTGGCGCTGGTCGTGGTCGTGATCGTGCTGTTCAACGTCAACCACTCGTCTCCGCTGCTGTCCCAGGCGAATTCGAGCCCGCATCCCACCGCGCTCACCACCACCGCCCCGATCATGGCGGGCCCGGCGACCACCGAGGGCTACCCGCACGCCACCGCCGATTGCTACGCCACCAAGACCCCGACCAACGTGGTCGGGGCCGGACCCGGCGACCCCAGCAGCGGCCCCGGGGTGATCCTCGGCTTCGAATGGGCGTACTACAGCGATCGCAGCGGCGCGCGGGCCCGGGACTGGGTGGCCACCGACGCCGACGTGCCCGACGCGCCCGCGATCCAGTCCGGCATCGACTCGGTGCCCACGGGCACCCGCTATTGCGTGCACATCACCAAGTCCGACAGCGACACCTCGGGCAACACGTGGAACGTGAGCCTGAGCGAGCAATTCCCCGACGACAAGGCCCCGATGACGTGGCCCCAGCTGATCACCACCCGCACCGAGGGCGGGCGGGTGCTGATCACCGCCATCCGGAAAGCGAACTGAGAGAGGCCGATTCCATGACCAACAGCACCGACGGCGTGAGCTTCGACTACCCGGCCGCGGCCACCTACGTCCAAGCCGCAGGTGATGCTGCGGCCCTGCTGGGCACCGCGAAAGACCACGCGCAGACCGTGACCGGCATGGACCTGTCCGGGCTGGGCATCTTCGGCGCAGGGTTCGCCTCGGCCTGGGCAGCGGCATGGGAAGCCCACGGCGGGCAGCTGGGCAACGCTCAGGCGGTCACCGATGCGTTCGGCCAAGGCATCACCACCTGGGGCAACGTGCTGGCCGGCGTCGACACCGACAGCGCGCACCAGATCGCGGGCGCGGTACCGGGCACCAACGACATCCAGGCATAGGCCCACCGAGACAGCAAGGGGGACAACCGATGCAAACCGGAACCCAGGACGGGGACACCACCGAGGTGGTGGCCGAACCCGCGCTGGTCACGGCCCTGGTCGCGCCGCTGGTGAAACTGCGCGCGAGCCTGGGCGATGGCACCCGCCCCGACGACAAGGCCCTCGCGGCGCTGAGCGCGGTCACCGACACGGTGCTCACCAGCGACGACACCCACCGCGCCGGCCTGAGCCAGTTGGTCAGCACCGACACCGCCAAAGCGGCGCACCCGGTGATCAAGCAGGCAGGCGACCAGATTTCGGGGCTGGCCGACACCTCGGGCAAGCTCGCGCCGCTGCTGAGCGACGCCTACACCGTGCGCGACAAGGCCGCCAGCGACCTCGACACCCTGATCAGCGATTTCCGTTCCCAGGCAACACCGCTGGTGAAAGCGGCGCGCTCGCAAGCGGATCTGGATCCCGTGGTGAGCCTGGCCGCGGACTACACCAGATCCGGGGTCGGGGTGGTCAAGACCGCCAACGGCCAAATGGACCAGTACACGGCCAAGGTCAAAGACATCTCCGCCGACTCCCCGGTGATCACCACGCCCGTGCAGACCGGCGACGGTGGCGCCCAGACCGGCCAGCCCGCGAACACCAACTACCCCAACCCGGCCAACACACAGACCCAGTACCCGAGCAACGCCAACTCCTACGGCAACAACGGGTACGGCACCAACAGCTACACCGGCGGCAACGGCTGGAACAGCAACTACAACGGCAGCACCACCAGCGGTACCGACTTCACCAACAGCAAGCTGGCCGAGACCAATCCAGAGTTGGCGGCCCAGATGACAATCCAGTCCCAGGCACTCGCCGCAGGGACCACCATCGGCTCAGCATTGATCACGGGCGCAGTCACCCTCGGCTCAGCCCTGATCACCTCGGGCGCGAGCCTCATCACCACCGGCATCGAAAAGGCCGAGGCATACGGCGAAAAGGCATTGGCCACCAACACAACCCAGCAGGGCGGCACCCCGGCCACCACCACTCCGGCGACCACGACCCCGGGCACCACCACCCCGCCCACGGGCGGCAGCCTCACCCCCGGCCTGGCCGACCCAGGCCCCACCACCCCGGCCACCGATACCGGCGGCGGCACCCCGAAACCCGCTGCCACCGTGCCCAATACCCCGACCGGCGGCGGTACCGCCCCGCAGACCCCGCAGACCCAGCCGCAGGCGGGCGTACCCGACAACAGCGGCGGCGGCACCCCGGCGGTGATCCCGCCACCGGTGCAGGCCAAACCCCAGCCCGACAACACCACCAAACGCCGTGACGGCCAGGCGGGGACCACCGCCTGACACCGCCACAGGGCACCAGAGAGGACACCACCTATGTCCGATTTGTTCGGCAGCCTGCCACCTTTCGCGGGCGGGCCCGCCCTGCCCCCGGTCAGCCCCGCCGCCCCCGAACCGCCAGCGGCGCCCGCCACCGAGGCATTCCCCGAGGGCTATCTCCCCGGCGACTACGAGCCGCGGGCCTCGATCGCGGCCCCCAGCAACTTCACCAGCGCACGCCCCGGAATGCGCACCACGCTGTGGGGCGACCCCGAGCGCCGCGAGGCCCTCTGGGGCCCGCTGTCGGCCACCGACGCCGTACTCGGGGCCGACCCCACCGAAATCCGCACCACCACAACCGAAAACGAGTAACCCCTATGAGTTCCCCCTCTGCCCAGGTGGCCACCGCCACCAGCAGCAACACCACACGCACGGTCACCGTGACCGCCACCGATCAGGGCGCGATCACCGAACTGCGGATCGACGACGCCGTATACGGCCGAGGCGCAGGGCATCTGGCGGCAGAGATCCTGCGCCTGACCCACCGCTCGACACTGCTGGCCCGCGCCCGCCGCCGCGAGATCCTCGCCGCGGCAGGGCTGGCCCCGGTCCTGCTGGACCGCCTCGGCCTGCCCGACCCCGACGCCGTGGCCGGCGAACTCGCGCACCTGGACGCCCCGGCCGCCGACACCGCTGCCCACGGCTGGGTGCGTGCGCTATGAACGCCGACATGGAAGCCCTCATTGCGCAGGTCGGCGACCAACTCGAAGCCCTCACCCTCGCCGCTGACGGCCTGGCGCGCGTCGCGGGCACAGCGACCAGCCCCGATGGCGCGATCACCGCGCAGGTGGCCGGGGACGGCACCCTGACCGGCCTGGTACTGGCCGAATCGGTCACCGCCTACCCGCCCGCCCAGACCGCCGCCGACATCCTGGCCACCATCGGTGCGGCCACCGCCGCAGCGGCCCACCAGCGCGCCGACCTGCTGGCCCGCCTCGGCGCGGCCCTCACCTGAAAAGCCGGGCCCGACAGCGATTTCGGCGAATTCCGCCGGTTTGTCATTCCAGGACAAATCCGCCGCGCGGCCCCCTCCACCCTGAATGTCATCACCCGATGCTGGGTGAATCACATGAGGTGCCTCCCCCGGCCTGTGGGGCACCAGCGGGCGCGCCGACAGGCGACGCGGCGACGCTCCCGCTCCCCCGGCATCGGGTGATTTCGCGTATCCGGACCCGGACGTATTCCGCCCTGACCTGCTATTTCCTCCCTTTCCGCAGAAGTTTCAGACACCGCAAAACTTCATATGGTGCAAATGAAGTTTTGCGGTGTAGAGTAGGGATATGACCAGCACCGAGACCCTCCCCCCGATCGACCCGCAGATCACCGACGCCGCGAGCACGCTGTTCGCGAACGTGGTCGCCCTCGGCTCCACCGCCGACCTGAACGTCATGCGCGACTACGCCGCCGACGTGATCGCGGCGGCCACCGCCCTGGCCGAGGCCCTCGACATCGAGACCCAGGGCGGCCACGGCGCGGCCGAGGACGGATACCGCCCCGCCAACCGGCCCGGCGTCATCGCCACCATCCGCGCCCGCCTGGCCCGCACCATCACCGACGGCCTGACCTGGCGCGACGACGACGGCCACCTGCACCTGCTCTACAGCAAGTAGAACCCCGGAACGGACGGAACCGGCCAGTTCGACCCTGGCCGGTTCCGTTCCAGACCTTATCGATTCACCCCGATGGCACCACAGGAGGATCCCGCGATGATCGCGCTGGACATCACCTACCGCATGACGAACACGACCGCCGGTATCCGCCCGGTCCCGGAGGTCTGGCTGTTCATCGCCGATCGCCCGATCTGTCGCGCCCCGCGGTTCGTCGCCACCCGTTGGCTGTCGAACCGGCCGCAGTAGCCCGAACTTCCCTGCGGTGCAGGCGGATTTGTCACTCCCGCATGGGAACCTGACCAGCACAAGCGCCATCACAGGCCGCCGAATCAACAGCGGCACAATCGAATACAAGGGGGAGACCGATGTTCATCGGCTCTGTCAGCATCACGCACGGTCGGGGGCGATGACCGTGCGAGTAGTCAACGCCGCACGAGACGGCATCCAAGACACCGAACGCCAGGTCATCGCGGCCCTGCAAGCCTGGAACGTCCCGGGCATCGCGGTATCGGGCGCGAAAGTCCCGGTGTCCGGCGGCGGGAGCGCCGAGTCCGACCTGCTGGTGATCCTGCCGCACCTGGCCGTGGCCGTGGAGGTCAAAGGGCTGGTCAAACGCCTGGGCGGTCGCCTGTACTGCCCGGTCCAAGGGGACTGGTCCCTGCCCGGCATCGTCGGCGACCCGGTACACACCCAGGCGGGCGGAAACCCCCGCGAACAGGTGGAGCGGGTGATGTATGGGTTCAAGAACTTCGCCGAAGGCATCACCGAGGCAAAACGCGGCCTGTTCGTCGATGCCCTGGTGCTCGTGGTCCCCTGGCCGGGGCGACCGATCACCCTGGACAAAGGCCAGATCCCGATGCCTCCCGGCCAGGACGTGATGGTGTTCGACGCCGGCCTGGGCCAGCTGCGCGGCTGGGCCGACCGCAGCGCCGCCCGCCGTGACGTGGCCTGGAGCGTGGCCCGTGTCTCGAAGGTGCTCGAAGCGTTGGGGTTCGGCTACGCCAACCACAACCCCGACAAGCGCGTCACCTACGCCGAGCTGACCGCCGCCGGATTCCCCATCACAACCTCGACCCCCGCCCCGGCACCCGCCACACCCGAACCGCCAGCACCCCAGGCGCCCGCCGCCACCGCCGTACCCGCAGCGGCCGAACGTGTGACCCCCGACCCCTGGCAGTACACCCGCCGCCCGGCCACCGAACCCGACGACGACCCGGCCACCGAACCCGAACCCGAGGTTGAGCCCGAACCCGAGTCCGAGCCGTACGTCAGCAGCTACAGCGGTTCATCGCGCAGCACGACCGAACCGGGCCGCTGGTACCAGCCCGCCACGCCCCAGCCCGCCCAATACGCGCCCGAGACAGTGGCTTTCGGGCCTCCAGAAGCGTCACAGAGGCCCAAACGCCGCCAAGGTGGGCAATGGGCGCTGGCGGCGGGAATCGCGGCTCTGTGGCTGATCCTCGTGGGCGCTGCAGGCGCGCTGATCCCCGTTCATCCGCGTGTCCCCGCGATCACCCCGGCCGAGAACCAGCCCACCCAGCCCGCATTGAGCACGGCGGCGGCCCCACCGCCGGCGTTCTCGGCACCGACACGGACGCACTGGACTCCGCCGCCCTGCTACCCGATGCAGACGGGCTGCTGAACCAAATCGCGAAGGCCGGACGTGCGATCACGTCCGGCCTTCGTCGTATCTCCCGAACCCTCGCAGACCGCGAGAACTCCACACACCTCTTGCACTCTGTGGACGCGGGCCGACAAACCGACCCCCGAACGACCCCGAAACAGCGCCGCGAGAAAGGTGATGACCAGCCTGATGACCAGGGCGATGACCAGCCGGATACATTGGTCATCACTCTGGTCATCACGCCATTCGCCACCCTGGTCATCAGGCTGGTCATCACCCGAAACCGTGCCCGTCCTCGGTCGACGCCGGCCACCTGGCCGCGGCTCGGACGAGACCGCGAAAACCTCGACTACCCGCGCTCTGCGTGTGATCGCACGATCGGTGGCCAAGATGGGCGGATGGCAACCAAGGACGTCGTGCTGAGCCTGGATGTGGTGGCGTTGTCGCTGGCGGAACGGGCGGCGGAACTGTCGGGAGATTCGCTGTCGGAAGTGGTCTCGGCGTGCCTGAATAGGCACCTGCTCACCGACTACGCCCCGCCCGAATGAAGCGCTGGCAAGGTCGCGCCCGAGTACGCTGCCGAGTATGACTACCCGTATCACTGTGACCCTCGATGACCATCTGGCCGAGCTGGTCCGGTCGTTCGCGGCCGAGGACCCGAAGGCCAAGGGCAACGTGTCGGACTGGGTGGCCGGGGCCTGCCGCTCCCGGATGCTGTCCGAGGAAGCCCGCGCACAGGCCAAGTGGGACCGTGAGCACCCCGAAGAGCGCGAGGCGTACTACGCCGAGCGTGAGGCCGAGCACGAGGCCATGTACGCCGCCGAGCGCGCCGCCCAGGCCCACCAGGGCGACGCCGCGTGATCCAGTTGCACCGCGGGGACCTGTGGACCTATCAGGCCCTCGCCCGGACCAAAACCGTGCTGGTGGTCTCCGCCGACGAACTCAATGCCCACGGCCTGCCGATGACCTGTGATGTGACCGACGTACGCCCGACCGGGCTCAAAGCGATGCTGGCCACCACCCTGGCCGGCCACGGCTACATACTCGGCCGCTCCCTGGTGGCCGCCGACCCCGAGCGCTTCCGCGAATTCCTCGGCACCGCCCCCGACGAAACGATGGACGCCCTCGGCGCTGCCTTGTCCACCCTGGTCGGGCTGTAGTCCGGAATCCGGGCCGACACCGCCCACCCCACCCCGCCGGAATCCGAGGGTGGGAGTGGGCCACACCCCTTGCACCATCCCGAGGGTGGGCAGGGTGGGCAGAGGGTGGGCGCTCCGCCGGACCCGGCCGACCCGGTCCAAAAAAGTCGGACACACCTTTTGCACCATTCGCCCCGACCCCGGACTGTCACCTCCGAAGCGACAGGGTCCGGACTCCGCAACCACGGTCCGGACCCGGGTCCGGCAAGTCCGGAATCCAGGAACCCGGAAGAGTCCGGACTCCGGAATCGAGTCCGGACTCTGGAAACCCGGAAGTCCGGACTCCGGAGACCGAGTCCGGATGTTGACACTGGTAACACCCGGACTCCGGAATCGGTCCGGACCCGAGTCCGGACTCCCGGAATCGAGTCCGGACTCCTGAACCCGGAAGTCCGGACTCCGGAACCGGAAGAGTCCGGAACGACTCCGGACGGAACCGACTCCGAACCTCCGGACCACTGCGCACACACACCTTTTGCACCCTCCCGAGTCCGGACTTTCCGGGCCGACTCCGGACTTTCCGGGTTCCGGAGTCCGGACTCGGGTCCGGACCGTGGCCTGCAGAGTCCGGACTGATAGAACAAACCGCGAAGGCCGGAAGCGGTTCGGACGCTTCCGGCCTTCGTGGTTTTGCGGCGGTCTCGGGTTATTCGCTCCAGGCCGCGCCCTGGTCGAGTGCGATGAACTCGCGGGCACTGTGGACCACCTTGCGGCGTGCCAACAGTCGTTCGCGCAGCACCGGGTCATCGGCCACCCCTGCGGCCAGGAATGCCCGCTGAAGCCGCCGGGTGCGGAAGAGACGCCAGCCCGGCTGCGACAGCGCCGCCGCCCGGGTGAGGGCCCGGTCACGGGTGCGCTGGGCGGCGTCGCGTTCGTCATCGCCCAAGCCCAGGCGTGAGAGGAACCGCTCGCGAAGCTCGCGCCCGATCTTGGCGAACGTGCCGTTCTTGGCCCCGTTGGCACGCCGTTCGGCCATGAGCGCCAGGTGCAGCATCATCATGCTGATGGCGGGGCCGAACATCACCCGCGCCAGGCCCAGTTCCAGCCCGGTCCCGACAACGGCGCCGTAGACCGAGATCCCGCACAGCGCCCACAGCACCAGCCGCACGAAGGGGCTCGGCTCCTGGTGGCGCTTGCGGATGGTCAGGCCCATGTGGACCGCGCACGCGATGAACCCGAGTTCCAGACCGGCGAACATCGCGACCCGTTCGGCCACGTTCTCGACCCCGAGCCGATGGAACAGATTCCACGAGGTGTCCAGGCTGGTGATCATCGGCACCACCGCCGCGAGGTAGAACAGCCACTCACCCGCCGGCGGTTCGCGATGCCTGGACTGCTGCTCCGGTCCGGACTCCATCCGCGGTTCCGGACTCCAGACTCCGGACTCCGGACCCGGGTCCGGAATCCACTCCGGGAACCCCGGAACCGAGTCCGGATGCCCGGACCCGGAAAGTCCGGACTCCGGACTCCGGTCCGGACCCATTCCGGACTCTGTCCGGAACTCCCGCCCGAGTCCGGACTCGGCAAGCCCGGATTCCGGACCCGAGCCCGCCCCGAAGTCCGGAAGAACCCGGAAGCGGTTTTCGGACAAGTCCGGACCCTGCTCCGGAGTCCGGGTGTTGTCAGTGTCAACACCCGGACTCCGGTCCGGGCCCGTCTCGGGTTCCGGACTCCCCGCAACCGGCGAGTCCGGAACCCGGTCCGGACCCGGCTCGGTCCGGACTCCGGACTCCAGGACTCCGGACACAGGCTCGGGCTCGGCTCGGTCCGGTTCCGGGATCGGTTCCACCGGGACCGCGTACTCGACTCCGCCCGCCCGGACTCCGGAAGCCACCGTCCCCTCCGGAACGTTCGTCTCGACGGCCACAGTCCTGCGCGGCATCGGGACAGGCCGAGTGACCGGGTCCGGCGGTGCCGCGGCCGAGGCCATCACGGCATCGAGGGCGGCCAGTTCCTGGGGAGTGAGCTTGGGAAGGTCCGAGGTGTCGGTGACGCTGCGCTCCGGGCTCACGCTCTCGGGCTCCTTCGCATTCGGATCCGCCTTTGGGACGTTCTCGTACAGGGTGGATGGCTTGATATCGGCTGGGACGTGGAAGCCGTAGGAGGCCAGCCAGTCCCGCACCTGCGGCGGAGTGGCGTCCGGACCGAGCTGGGCGGCGGCATAGCGGACCATCGCGGCCTTGCTGCGCGCGGCGGCCAGCTCGGCGCGATGGACATCGAAATCGGGTGGCGCTTCCGCCTCGGGCTCATGGGTCGTGCTCATGGGTCGTGTTCCTTCACCATTCGTCGATGTACTCGGCCCCGCACACACCGCAGGTCCATATCTCGCCGCACTTGTTTTCCAGGCCATCGGTCAAATCGTCGGTGCGCTGCATTGCATCGGATGCACCGCATTCGGTGCAGTCCATCACCGCTGAGGGGTCGCTGGCGGGCACTCGGATGTAGTCGGGCATCACTGCACCCGCTTCCGGGGTGCGCGCGTCCGCTTGGCCAGCGTGACCGCCGCCGCTTCCGGCTCGGACCCGCCCTCGGCTTCCTCGGCCGCGATCTGGGCCTTGACCTGGGCCACCACGTCCGCCGGCCACGGCCGCATCCCGTTGCGCGCGGCGCACATCTCGATGACCTCGCTGATCATCGTGTTGCCCCGCATCGCGGCCCCGGCCTTGGTGGCGCGGTGCACCGATGCGGGAACCTCCAAGCTCAGCTTCTTGACCGGCTCCTTGACTTCCTCGGCCTCGGCGGGCGCGGTCGCCATAGCCCAGGCATCGGCGGAATCCTTGCCCTTCGCGCCACGGCGCGAGGACGGGACCTCAAGGTCTTTGCGGGCCGCTGCGGCCATCATCGGTTCTCTCCTGCCAGAGTCAGTAGTTCTTCGGTCAAAGCACGGACCTCGTTCGCGGCCGAGCTACGCGGCGCGTACTCGGTCACCCCGAACCCATGCACGGGGGCCTGGACATAGTCCTGGCGGTCATGGATCACGGTGTGCAGCAGCGGCAGCGGCGCTTCGGCCAGCCGCGAGCGCGCGGCCCGCACGATCAGCGGAGTCCGCTTCGGATCACCCGAGGCAGCCCGCGGGCTCACCCGGTTCAGCAACAGCACCGTGCGCGAGCGAGCACGCGGCGCCGCACCGTCGAACATCCAGGCTTCCTCGATGACCTCGATCAGGTCATCCCCGGCCCACAGGTCCCACGGGCTCGGGGTCATCGGCACGACCACCACCCCGTTGTCCTCGGCCAGCGCCGCCAGGATCGCGCTGCGTGTGATCTGAATCCGGCCATCCGGAATCGGCATCGGCCGACCCGTCCCCGCCGGCGCATCGATCACCAGGTCGTCGAACCCGTTCAACAGCTCGGGCAAGTCCTTGTGAATCGTGGGCGCGACGTGGTCGACGACATCCACCAGCGGCAGCCCGCCGCGCTGGGCGGCCCATTCCGCGGTCGAACCCTGCGGGTCAGCGTTCACCAACCGCACCCGGCGCAGCCGCTTCACGCGCTTGGACACCGGCCGCTGCGCCAGCGCCGTGGACACGTTCACGGCATTGGTCGTCTTGCCACTGCTCTTCCCAACGAAAACCAGAATCACCAGAACACCTCCTCTCATGTAGTTCTACTGGTTTCAGTAACAAAGATCTTATCACGCAAATGAAGTTTTGGGCGTAGCATGGGTGCATGGCGACGCGAACCCAACCCATGGGGGGAAACATCATGAGCAACAACAGATCTCACGGAACAATCACCTCGACACGCGCGTCCTGGTGGCAGCGCCTGACCCGCCGGTCCACAGCACAGGGAACCGTCCTGGACGACATCAGCGCGGACCTGCTGGCCCTGCGCACCGCCGCCGACTCCCGCGACGGCGTCCAGGCCGACCTGCTCACGGTCATGGAAGACATCCGCGACGACCTGCGCGCCATCCGCAACCACATCGAAACCCGAAGTGAAGTGCACCGATGAACCTGCACATGCGCCAGGTCCAGCGCGAAGCTCACCACCAAGCCGCCGCAGCAGCCGACGACATCGTGGTGAGAGCGGCCCGCAGCTGGCTGTGGCTGTACGCCGACGAGCGTTCAGTATCGGTCGACCTGGCCCCCGACGAGCTGACTCCCGACGCCGTGGACCGCCTCAGCGCCGAGGCCGTCATCGACAACATCAGCAGACGCTGGAGCGACCAAGGCGGGCTGTCGGCATTCCTGGACGAATGCGCCGAGGAGATCCGCGACGCGCGCATCGTGGCCGCCGCACGGGGCTGGCTCCAAACCGAAGCCGAACAGGACAACCTCGCCGTGCTGGAAGTCCTCGACGATGAGGCCCAACTCGACGACACCGAGATCCTCGACGCCCTGGGCGACACCTACCCCGGCGGGCTGGCCGCATTCGTGGCCCAGCGCTTCCCCGAGACCGCCGGCGGTGCCGCCCGATGAGCACCTGCAATTGCGGCGATAGCGCCGTGCACCACACCTCTTCCCGATCGGAGAACACCCAAATGACCAGCATCGAAACCGATCCGGCCCTCATCGCCAGAGCCCACTCGCTGCTCATGTGGTGCGACGACCACCCCAAGTGCGAGCACTGCGCCGAAACCGGCGACGGCGAATGCCTCGAACTCGCCACCGAAAGCGAAAACCCCATCAACGGCGAATGCCGCTGCGGCAAATGGACCGCCCGCGGCGACCTGCTGGACGTCGAAGGCTGGTTCAATACCCACCTGCGCCACGTCCAGCGCAACTCCCCCCAGGCCAAAATCACCCTCCGAGTCGAGGCGGCGCCCAGATGAGCAACGAACTCGCCGACGAACTCACCGCCGGCATGTTCACCGCCGCCGAACGCCACGCGCCCGAGCTGCTGGGTGACCTCATGTACGTGGGCACCGTCCGGCTCGACAACGGCCGGACGGTCTACCAGTACAAACACGCCGCCACCCGCCGGTACCTCAACCTCGACCTGACCGGGCAAGCCTGGTGGATCGCGGTCACCGAGGACGGCCGGATGCTCACCCGCACCATGCATCTGCACTCGGCCAAGGAATTCGTCCAGCTCCAGGACGCCCCGGAAGATCTCGACGATGAGTGACACCAGGACCGCCGCAAAGCCCGCTGAATCGGCCGCAGACGGTCGAAACCCCGATGAGGGCTATCTCCACATCGTCGGCTGGTGGGAGCACCTGACGGCGGGCGTGCTGCGCTGGCGCATCCCCCGCGCCCTGTGCGGCCAGTCCCTCGAAGGCGACCCGGACCGACCCGACCCCACCCCGGACACACCGCTCTGCCCCGCCTGCCTGGCCCGCGGCAATGGGCGCACGGCCGTGCACTGGGTCCCCGGTGAGTGGCGATGACCAGCAGCGAGGACACCGAATAGCCCGCACCCGAACAAGATTGAGGAACTCTCGATAGCCGATAATCCGATCACGAAGGCCGGGAAGCGAATTCGCTCCCGGCCTTCACCATGTCCGCCGACCCCCGCTGACCAGCCCACCTTCCGGTTTTGCACACGAAACTGAGGCCCGCAGCACCGCAGCGCCGACCAGCCCCAATTCCGCCGAAAGTCACACCCGCACTTGCCTATTCGCGCGCTGCCCGCCACGCCCTCGATACAGCAACACACCCACTCATTACCCCTGAACCAGGCAGACAGGCGGAACTACTGGAACACCAGAAAACTTCACCCTCGAATTTCTCCGAAAATGGCATTTCAATTACACAGTTCCCCACCTTTACGGCTATACTTGGGGAAGTTGCCGGAGAGACCAGGGAGGATCGACATGGCTCAGCTGTCGAAAGCGGAAGAACAGCGCATCGCCGAATTCGTTGAGAAGGTCGCGGACATGCCCCCGGAAAGGCTGCACATGGTGGCCTTGGCGGAACTGTCCTGGATTTACAACCGGAAGAAATCAGACGGTCATAAATTCTCGGTCTGGACGAACCGTAACCTGGTCATCGCCTACCGCCAAGCCATCGCCGAGAAATTCGGCGAAGAATCGCCAGTGTTGCAGTACCTGAAATACTCGCCCACCCGCGTCAAGGAATACCAGGCACACCAGGCCGAAGCCCGCGAAGTCAAGCACCACAACGTCCGGCCGCTGGACCCGGACGAATATGTCGAGACGGCCTTGCTGTTGCTCGGAGACGTGATGCTCATGCGCTGGTCCAACCCGAAAGCCATCGCGGCACTGTGCGCCCTGACGGGCCGCCGGCCGGTCGAGGTGGCTCTCCGAGGCCACTTCACCCCCGACCCGGACAACCGCCACCAGCTCATCTTCAGCGGCCAGGTCAAGACCCGCGACGACGAGCGCACCGCGGCGGCCTACGCCATCCCGGTCCTGGGGGACCGGGATCTCATCCTCGCGGCAATCGAGAAGCTGCGGACCGAAGTACCCCAGAATATCGACAACAAAGCGTTCTCCGCCAAGTACAATAAAGAAATCGGACTCGCCTCGAAAAAGGCATTCAAAGACGTCGATGGAAATCCGTTGATTCCCTCCGATTTGCGCGAGGCATATGCAACGGTCGCGTATTTCGAATTCGGAGATAGAAACGTTCTCGATATCGCGTACAAATGCAAAGTGCTCGGTCACAAATTCATGGACACGACGTTGGATTACCTCGGATTTTATATCGAGACATCCGAATAGAAATCCCTCAGACAATTCAATATAGAAATTCAGCCCCGCGAATTCGGAAATGAATTTGCGGGGCTTGAATTGTTTATCCGAATTTAAAAATGAATTACATGCGAATCCCCACCTTCTCATGAGACTG
>NZ_JBHZAL010000056.1:0-30914 GCF_042754245.1 Nocardia sp. NPDC059228
GTGCAGGGACACTAAACACCCCCTGCGGGTGCATTTAGTGTCCCTGCACCAGCCAGCCAGACAGTTGAGTGCAGAAGGACGGTCGGTGGGGCAAACAGGGTGAGAGAGAACGTGGACAAGACGGGGGAGAGACTCAACGGAAGGAAACTAGACGAGGGAGCGAACAAGACGAGGAACGAGACCTGCACGGGCGTGGCCGCTCGTGGTTGTAGTAGTTGAGGAAGTCCATCAACGCGGCGCGGCGGGCATTTTCGGAGTCGTATCCGCGGACCTTGCCGTTGGCGCGGGGTGTGTAGGGGCGGGTCCGTTTGTGTGCGATCCCAGTACATTCCTGCCAGCGCTTCCGGGGAGCCGCGCCCATGCGCCCACCAGCCGCCGGTCGGGATGCGCCCGAGTTTCTTCACATCGCCGTGGACCAGGCTCGACGACGCGCGGGTTGTCCGTTGTGACCCACCGCCAGAGAGGCTGGAAACAAGTAGTCGGCTACCCTTGAGCAACGCCACTCCTGTGGCAGTCTCCTATCCAGGCACGAGAAGTCGGATCAGGAGTTCAGATGCTGTCATCAAGTAGCGATGCGTCAGGAGCTGCGAGGGCCGCTCGGCTTGCTGCGAGTGGCGCAGCGGTTGCATTATCGGCGACAGTGCTCATGGCTTGCAGCGGACAACATTCTCAGCCATCACCGAGCCAGTCAACTTCACCTGCAGTGACATCCTCGCCTCAGGTGACATCGCCCCAGCCATCCGGTTCGACTGTTTCCTCGTCCCCGCCGATTGCGACATCCCCGCCTGAGGCGTCGACACCTGCCGGACAGCAGTTTCCCACCATAGAACCGGGCGGAACTCGTCCACTGGGCGGTCGGCCAGCTAATCCGCCGCATACGCCCGAGGTTCCATCACAATCCGTACTGCCAAGCCCGGCACCGAAACCCTCGCCATCGGGACCTGACATTCGTCTACCTCTTCCGGAGGGCACACCCGGCACCGCACCTGCCCCTAGCGGCACGCCCGGCGGTCCGTGAGATGAGTGAGCAGTCGGCGGCGTCGACATCGCCAGCGGGAATCCACAGATGGCTCGGTGTCATCGGGGCGGTTATCGCGCCGACCACGATCGTCACGGCTCTGTGCTATTACTTCGGCTACACCTACACCCGCACGAAACTTGCCTACTTCGGCGTCGACTGCGATGCCCTTGGATTCAGTTCCAGCGACTACGTTCTGGGAAGTGTCAGCGTGCTGTATGCCCCGCTCTTGCTTCTTATGGTGGGGTGGTTCGCAGCAGTGCGGGTAGGGGACTACGCACGTCGCCTCATCAGGACCGGACAGCGACCACGCCTCGTTCGCAACATCGGCCGAACCGTGCTCGTGCTCGGAGCAGTACTGATCGTCACTGGAATCATCGGAGTGATGGTGCCCTGGCTCACGCCCAGATCCACGGTCGCCTCCTGGGCGTTCTCGCCTACGGCACTCGGATTGGGTGGTCTCGCGGTAGTTGGCGGCTATTGGATCCTGCCCGCGTCAACGACCGCGCCGAATACACCGGCGCCGATCGCGCGAGTGAACCAGATCCTCGCGATCGCCGTCAGTCTCCTGGCGCTGTTTGCCGTAATGCACTCCTTCGCTTCCAGGCTGGGCAATGATGCCGCTCAAACTGCCGCCTACAACCTCTGGGTTAAGGAGTCGGTAGTCTCCGTCGTGACGGACAAACGCTTGGACGTGCCGAGTAATTTGATCGCGGAAACTCTGGTCGAGGCTCAACCGGGCAAGCCTCCGGCGTTCCGCTATCAATGCTTCCGTACGCTGGTCGCGCGACGCGACCTGTGGGTTCTCGTCCCCGCAAAATGGTCCCGCGACAACGGGTTCGCCGTGATTATTCCCACCGACTCCCCCGTCGTCCGCGTCTCACGGTCGAGCGACTTCAGAAAGATTGCTGAAGCGCACCCCGATCCCCGGACAGTGCCTTGGCAATGTCCAGAACGCGCACCGAACCCATAGATCAGCCCACTGCGTCAACCCGGCCGGGCTCCAAGCTTGGTCCCTTGAAGCTAACCCGCCGTGGATCAGTGGCAGGGCTCTTTACGTGGCACATTGGAGCTGCGGTAGAGCTCCTGCCGGGATGTCTCGATCACATGGGCTCCAGGCTTCAAGTATGCCGGCACGGGTGGGTTCACGGTGTGGGATTGAGAGGCACCTGGCTACGCGTGCTGAGGTTTGCCGCCCAATGGCATCCACGGCATTGAGTCGTATCCACCCGGTCGTTGAATCGCGAACGCCGCAGCCACCGAGGCATTGTTGACTGCTACATCTGCTGGGAGACCTACCGCTATTGATGCTACGAGGTGTGCCGTAAATGCGTCGCTGGCACCAGTTGTGTCGATCACTTTGTCGGCATGATGAGCGGGGAATCTGTCGAGTTTGCCGTTTAGGAATTGGAGGGAGCCGTTTTCGCCGCAGGTGACCATGACATGTGGAATCCCTGTTTCTTTGTGGATCTGGCGAGGAAGGGTTTCGACATCGTTCGATGGCATCCTTCCGAGCTCCTGGATGAAGGTTCGAGCCTCAGCCAGGTTGGGTACCACAATGTCGACGGCTTTGAAGGGGAGTGAGTGCGTGCCTTCGGGTACGGGGAACGGTTGAAGCGCAACCTGCGCCTTGCTCTCGTGAAGGATTGTGAGTGCTTCTGTAGCGCTGGCGAGCGGCATTTCGAGAGTCATTAGTACTCCGTCCGCACTCTTCAGCTGAGCCGAAGCTTTTCGGATATCCTCGGTTGTGATTGCCATGCTTTCCGGGATCCTCCACAAAAAAGCAGTTTGTCCCGAATCTCCCACGAAACAGATACAGATCGCCGTGCCGGATTTCTGATCGTGCCGCATCAAACTTGTGTCTATACCGTGCACTTGCAGAGTATTGAGGATTGTTAGTCCAGCCGGGTCTTCAGCAATCACGCCAACCGCAGATACTCTTGCACCGAGTCGCGCCAGGGCAATGGCTTGATTCAGTCCCTTTCCGCCGGGAGTAAGTCGGACGGAATCGGCAATGATGTTATCGTCCCACATCGGGATACTAGCTGTGTTAGCAATGCAATCCGCTACATATGACCCGATCACGATGAAATGTAGATCTCTAACGTCTTTCATTGGGTCGGATACTTCCATTGCTCTCCTGTACCCCGATACTGATCGAGGGGGATGGGGCTGGTGCCCGGAAGCATGCGAGACCGGTAGAGGCGACCGTTGAGGTGGTCGATCTCGTGAGCAACCAGCCGAGCAAGCCCCTGTTGGAACACCGTGAGCTGCGTGCGTCCGTCGATGTCTATATGTTCGACATGAATCGCGAGTGGTCGAGGTACCTTGCCGCGTACATCGAAGAAACTGAGGCACCCCTCGTACTGAATATCGATGTTGACCGACTCGTCAATCACTATCGGGTTGAGAAGGGTCACCATTGTGCCGTCGGGTGCGCGTACGACTGCAGCAGATCGGGGTATTCCGACCTGGGGTGCGGCGATACCCATCCCTTTACTGAACGTGTGGACGCTTGCGACTCTATTGAGTGCAGATTGGAGTTCAGCGGTGACTCTACGGGCATCGTCGGCCTCGTTTGGGAGGTCGAATGGACGTGCGACCGTAGTCAGGATGGGATCGCCCTCCTGAATAATCCCGAGGGCAGTCATTTGTTCGCTAGGGAGCGTTTCGGATGTGGGCATTTCGTCCTTCGGATGGTGGTTTTTGAAACGCCATTCAAGCCGGTATCGTGCATGTAGTGGAGGATTGTTTGAACTCCATGAGTATTTGATTCGGTCCTCGTTGACAGTGCGTTGAATTGGATCCCTGAATGGAAGGGCCTCGGCGCTCATTGACGTTTCCATACCCCAAACTTTCGGATTCAGTTCCGATGGAAAGTCGAGCTGTACTACAATTCGATCGGTTGGGAGTCTGATCGCCCGCTGGAACCATTGCCCCCATTTTTCATCACCGACTGTGTATGAATACTGAATCTCGGCGGACTCATCCGGATATAATGGGAAGTGCGAGCCATCATTTTCGAATAGGAGCCAGAGCTCTTTGAACGCATCACGATCATGCTGGACTCTCCAGGTCATTGGCTCGTCGCCGCAATATGCTGAGAGATTGAGCTCTTCCCATGTCAGCGGATTGTTGCGATAAAGTTCGTTCGAACGCTCGGGTGATCCGGGATGGCGATCGACCGAGATTCTGATCAAGTAACGATAGATGGGTTCACTGCCGCAATTCTTGATACGTCGCCTTTGCGACGCTTGATATGTCCCAGTGAGATGGTCGTATCTGAGTACGGCCTCGTCGAGCTCGACGACGAGATCGGAGTCGTGCGCCGGCTGGCCAGGCGGGGGAGTCCTGGCTTTCGTCGTCGCTCGTGTCCCTGTCGACTGCATCGCGGCCCTGTGGGCGCGGCGGATCGCTCCCCCGGCTGCGAGCTTCTCGTCGGCGCGCTTCGCGAAGTCGGCGCTCGGGAACTCCTGGAAGTTCTCGATCTTCGTTACATACGAGCGGCTGTAGTGCATCGCCTGCGACAGGCCCGCCGCAGAGAATCCGCGGTTCTCTCGCCACCGCTTCAACTCGCCAACGAAGTTCGCGATCTCGTCGTCAGGCACTTGATGCGCCTCCCCCTGTGAGTGATGTTGAGCCGCTGAGTGAGCGCTGCGCACAGTATCGCCGAACCTGCCGCGGGGTGTTGCCTAGTACGCATGAACGATTCGCTGACGCTCGAATCAGGAGTTGGAGCTGCCGATGGCCCGCTCCAGCCGGGCGATTCTGGTCGCCAGATCGGCTGTGACAGAGCGGAGTTCGCTGAGCTGATCCTGAACGGACTGCGTCGATGCGTTCGAATCTTCGTCAGGCAGAGGGTCATTGACGTACACGCCAACCGCCGGCCGTGCGAGAAGCCAGCCTTCATCTTCAAGCAGGCGCACGGCCTTCTGGGCCGTACCGAGCGAGACGTCATACCTGACAGCGAGTCGACGATGCCCGGGAATCTTGTTCTGGTCGTCCTGGAGCGTGCCATTGCGGATGTCGGTCTTGATTGCTGCTATCACCCGCTCGTAGGCGGTCAACGCCTGGCTCGCGCTCTCCATGGCTGCAGTTTACGTACGCCCGCTCTGTATCGGCGTGCATCACCCCTTGCTCATACTGATGCATATCAGTATGATGCAGTATATATCGCTCGTCCGTTGGGGATGGAGGTGTAGCGATGGTTTCTTGACGATCCGAGATTGGTTCGGCTCTGTGCCGACAAACAGAAGCCCCCGATAGCGCCAACTACCGAGGGCCAAGTCACCAAAGCGGTTCCAGCCGCTTCAGCAGATCTTCTATCTCCCAGAGACAGGACTCCCTGAGACATGTCCATCGTAGCTGGCCGTTTGGCCGCACCGGAATTCCGCACGTCAAAACCGCCCCGTAAATCGGTGCGTTCCCGCACTCTGGCGCGCTTCGAGCGCGCGGTCGACCCCGACAACCTGTTGTCTCCCACCGAACGGGCGTGGCGAGCGCAGCAGCTTCGCGCCATGTCGCAGTTCTTCCGCACGAACCGTCGCCACGGTCGAGGGGTGGCCTGATGCGAGACTTCATGGGCGCGAACGTTTCCCACGTCGACGAATACGGCCATCAGGCCGATGTTGACGATGTCTTTGCGACTTCCCACGTCCGCGGATCCTTCCGAGTCCGCTACGCCCGCAATATCGCGCGAATCGTCGTCACGGTCACCTCTGCGTCCTTCGATGAGATGGGGATGCAGCTGACCCTGGAGCAGGCGACCCTGCTGCAGGAACTCCTGGGCGCAGGCATTGCCGATATGTCCGCGGACACCCCCACCGTAGAGGCGGTTTTGGAGCTGCCCGCCGGGGGTGCCCGGTGATGCTGCCTTTCCCGATCCTGGCCGTCTTGTTCGTGTTGGCGGCGCTGTTCTTCTTCACCGCGCCAAGCACTTTCCTGGCCGTGGTCTTCCTGATCACACTGTGGGCGCTTTGGCGGCGCCGCGCGCATCGATGGGGGATGCGGCGATGAACCACCCCGAATACCACGGATACGCCGCCGGCACCTACCGCTCGCCGTTCGGATACGAGACAGAAAACCCTGTACAGGACAACGCTTTCAGCGCCTCCCGCTGGGTGCTGCGCACGGGACTGCTCGTCCCGCCGGAACACCGCCTGAAGCTGTTCGTCCTTGCACTCACCTTCGCGACGGGCCTGTACGCGGGCGCGCTGCTCTTCGACCGCCCCAGCCATGACCCCGCCACAGTCATCGTCTGTCCTGGCGCGGTCCCCGGACCCGTCGCGGTGCTCCCCGCCGAGTGCAGGACACAGGGAGCGGACCGATGAACCTGCCGAAAGTCTGGGGTCCGGCCGAGTGGGCACGCGCCGCCGCGCCAGCGATCCCGCTTATTAGTGTCGACCACGGGGTTATGCGTTCCGAGGCCACCGCGCACCGGGCGATGAATGTGGGCGACGGCAAGTGGGTGTTCACCGGACTGCCAGGCCGCCAGTTCACCCCGGAGCAGGCCAAGGCCGGCATGCGGTTGGCGGTCGCGCCGGACCGCCTGGAGGCAACGGGCTGGGCGAAGACGCTCGGGCTCACCGTAAATGAAGCCGTCGGGCTCATCGGCACCACCACTGCGGCCATCGAGAAGAGCGCGGCCCCGACCGAGCTGGATCACGGTTGGGAGCTGGATCGATGATCGGCCCGAAGAATATTCGTAGCCAGGACTTGCCTGATGCGACCGGAGATCGATTCGGGGTGCCCACGTTCTACTGGGGCACTGCACCGGACGGCCTGGCTACGCGGCGCCAATTGCGACAGCAAGGCCTGCGGCCCAATGGACAGGAGATCGCAGCACAGGTCCTTCGCCCTCGCCGAGGCGGGCGAGAACCTTTGGCCGCCTACCTATTTCGCGTCGACCAGGCCGCACCAAAACGCGAGGCGACCCCGGCGCAGTTGACCGCGCTAGCCAAGGCCACCCGCGAGCATCAGCTGCGGGCATTTGAACGGCACGGGTTCGACCGCGGCGACTTCGAACGCGTCCTCGAATCCGGGACACCCTGGGAAATCTCCAACCCGGTCGCCACCGGTACGGCAGCCGCGTCGGCGGTTGCCAATCCGACATTCCCGGAACCAGGTTGGGAGTTGGACTGGTGAGCGGCGACCCCAATATGCACGACGTCCCGACCGGCTTGCAGGTCACTCCGATCGACGTAACGGTAGCCGGATTCCGGTTGGTGTTCCGTGCTGTGTGCGAGGGGCACCCGAGCTGTCGAGACGGCTACGGCCTGCGGTGGATGGCCGATAGCTCCGAGGACCTGCACGACCGCATCTATCCCGCCTTCCGCGCCCACGTCGCAGCGATGGCCGAGTTCGGTGAATCGATCAGCCTCGACCAGGATCGGGGGTTGGACCGGTGAACGCACACTCGGTCGGTATCCGAGCCACCGACACACGCATGTGGTTCGACGAACTGCCACACAGCGCCGAGCGCGGAGCTCGCGGCTGGCGGGTTTCGTGGCTCCCGGGGCACGACGACCTCAACGTCGAGCAGGCCCACGATGCATTGGTTGTCGCGAAACTCTCGACGTCCTATCGCATGCCGGAATTGGCTCGACGGGACTGGCCGCGAATTCAGCAACTCGCCCGCGGGATCGGGGTGAACCCGCGCGATGCGGTCAAGCTGGTCCGCGACGTCGAAGCCCAGGCCCGTGATCGAGCTCGGCCTATGCCTGCGGCGCAGGTCCCGCACCTGGAGGTCCATGCAGAGGCACACCCCGAGCTGTGGGATCGAACGATCTGGGTGGATGCGTCGGCACTGCCAACAGTGCACACACCGGGCCGCGTCGCAGGGCAGTGGCTGTGTTCGGGCGAGTTCCTCGACCTGGAGCGGGGGCTCGACCGATGACCGACGAATCCGTCACCGAGCACCTCGATTCCGAAGGGATCGCCACCGTCGAGGCGGCGAGGGAGCTGACCAACCGCATCAATGCCACGGTCGCGCAGCTCTGGGAGCTGGTCAGCCAGGCGTACCTCACCCGAGTCTGGATTGCCCTGGATTACCGGTCCTGGGACGACTACTGCGCCGCCGAATTCGACCGTGCTCGTATCCGACTTCCCCGCGAAGAACGGACCGAAGTCATTGCTTCCCTGCGTGAAATCGGCATGAGCACCCGCGCGATAGCCGCTGCCACTGGCCTGAGCCAGCCGACTGTCTCGCGGGAGCTTTCGTCAGGTGATTCAAATGAATCACCTGACTTGGTGGTCGGTTTGGACGGCAAGTCCTACCAACCTGGTCAGCCCGACCTCGGACAGCTTTCGGACGACGATGAGCTCGCGGCCGAAGCCGGAGAACCGACAGGTCCGGATCGCACGCGCAGGCGCGCCCCGATCACGAAGTCGTTCGACACCGCGCGCCGAAAGCTGTGCAGCGACGCCAAAACGCTGGCCCGTCTGATCGAGGACGACCGCTTCGACCACTACGCCACTCAGTTGGCCGAGCAGCATCTCGGCGACCTGTGGCGGGCCCGCGATGCCCTGCAAGCCGTGCTCGACCGGCTGCCCAATCCATTCGAACAGTCCCGGGAGGGATAAACCATGCACCTGATCGACCCTGACAACTCCGGGTCCGACACCGAGCCCGCCATTGCCTTGAGCATGCCGCAGATCGTGAACATGGACGCCGCCATGGCGCGGCGTGAGTTGGAGCGCAACACCAACAATCGCCCGGTCCGGCTCGCGCGAGTCCAGCAGTACCTCGATGACATGACAGCCGGCCGCTGGCGCTTCAACGGCGAATCGATCAAGTTCGACGAGGACGGCCAACTCCTCGACGGCCAGCACCGGCTGATGGCCCTGGCCCACACCGCCGGGCTGGTGCTGCCGATGTTGGTCGTGCGCAACCTGCCTCGCGAAACCCAGGTCACGATGGACCAGGGCACCAAACGCAGCCCCGCCGATCAGCTCACCATCGCCGGGCTCGCCGGTCACAACCCCACCATGGTTGCCGCCGCTCTGCGGGTGTTCCTGGTGTGGATGGAGGGCAACCTTTTCGGCGACGTCGTCCGTAACCCCGCGCCTGTGTCGACGACCAAGGTGGTCGAGTTCGCCGACGCCTATCCCGACATCGTCGCTCGCGCCGAACGATTCGCCACCGTCGCCACGCGATTGAAGTGTCGCCCCGCGGTGGCATGCGCGGTCGCGATCCGGCTCTCGGAGATCGACGACGCCGCAGCAGTTGAGTTCATCCGACTGTGGGACACCGGCGTTGGACTCGACGGTGGATCTTCGATTCTCGCCCTGCGCGAGCGGCTCGACTCCATCCGCACCACCCGCACCCGAACCAGCGACCGCGACTACATCGGCCTCGTCGTCGCCGCCTGGAACTACTGGCGCCGCGGCAAGCAGGTCTCGAAACTGCAGCGCCCCAAAGGCGGCTGGACCCTCGAGAACTTCCCGGAGCCAAGATGACCCACACCGTCACGGACCTGTTCAGCGGCGGCTGGCTGGGGCAGCGAGTCGGCGAATCGCTAGGGGCCGCAGCATGAACGAGCATTCGCACGGCTCGTCGTTCGACCGGGTAGTCGATGCACTGCGGCAGGTGACCACCGAGGCCGCCAACAAATCGGGGGAGTGGACCAAATTCCGGTGTCCGGCCCACGACGACCACGACCCCTCGCTCGGTGTGAAATACGACCCGCAGCGGGAAAAGACCATCGTGGTCTGCTTCGCCCGCTGCCCACAGGAAGACGTCCTGGCCGCGGCCAACCTGCGCGTGCGCGACCTGTTCGATCACCTACCCGACCGCACCGGACAGTACCGGCCTCGGGGCGACCAGCGGCACCGACCCACCACTGCGACCTCGCGGGAACAGCGGCCTCAACCGCATCGACCTGATCGCGATTTGGGGGCGGTCGTCGGTCCCAAGCGGTGGGTCGCGGACTACGACTACACCAGCGCGACCAACGATCCGGTCGGACGAGTGATCCGCTACAAGGTGCGCTACGAGCGGGGGGAAGGGAAGACCTTCAGCCAGCGACGGTGGGACGCCGACCGACACATGTGGGTGCCGGGCGGGTTCGACCCGGTGCTGTATCGGGCGCCGATCGTCGCCTGGGCCATCGCGAACCGACACCCGATCGTGGTGTGCGAGGGCGAGAAGGACGTCGACCGCGCCATCGACGCCGGATATCCCGCCACATGCAACGCCGGCGGGGCCGGCAAGTTCCGCATCGAGCACGCCGAGCAGCTGCGCGGAGCCGCCCACATCGCCATCGTCGCCGACCGTGACCGACCTGGATTCGAACACGCAGCACAGGTTTACAGCCGCCTGCACGAGTCGGTCGGCCACATCGACGTCCTCTACGCCGCCACCGGCAAGGACCTCTCCGACCACCTCGACGCCGGCCACGACATCAATGACCTCCATGCCATCAGCCCCGACCAACTCGTCCCCTACCTCCGAGGGCTGCACGACCACGGGCAGAGCGCCGGTACCAGTGGACAGGCAGCGGCTTCGGCCATCCGCCACCCCGAACGTGTTCGGCCCGAACTGGATTGGGGGTTGGACCGATGACGGCTGCGAATCAGTCTCCGCTGTGCGGGTGTGGGTGCGGCCAGTCGGGTGATTTCAGCCGCGGCATGTGCGCCACCTCCTACAAGCGTTATCGGCGCCGCCAAATCGCGTACGGCCGTTGGCAACCCCGCGTGCCCGCCGATGCTGCCCGCGACCACCTCGCCGCGCTGACCGCCGCCGGGCTGCGCCCCAAGCAGGTCGCCGACCTGGCCGGGATCAGTGCCGCGACCGTCGGCAACATTACCGATCCGACGACGGGTCGCATTCAGGCCCAGATCGAACGGGCCGTGCTCGCGATCGAAATCCCCAGCAGGCCAGGCGATGTCGCTCCCGACAATGCCCTGGTGCCGATCATCGGCGCCGCGCGACGCATCCAAGCGCTCGTCGCCTACGGCTACCCGCAATCCCACCTTGCCCGCGAACTGGGCATCAATCCCGCGCACACCACCATGGCCGCACTTGTCGGCCGACCCAACCACAGCTCGGGCGCCACTGGGCAATCGATCACCGCCAAACGGGAACGCGCGATCAAGGACCTGTTCGACCGGCTGCAGCTGACCCCCGGCCCGTCCAACCGCGCCCGCGACTACGGACGCCGCCATGGTTGGCCGTTGCCGTTCGAATGGGACGAAGACAGCATCGACCGGCCCGACGCCACCCCGGTCCGGGCACGGTGGACTGCCGCGTCGGCGCAGGCCGAACGCCGCGACCAAGTCGCGCAGCTCAGTGACCGCGGCCTGCCGAACTGGCAGATCGCGTTCGAGCTCGGCATCACCAAACGCACCGTCGAGCGGATCCGTCACGCCGCGCCAGTCGGCGCGCCCGAGCTGGATTGGGGGCTGGATCGATGAGTCGACCACGCCCTAATCCGCGGCTGCGGTGGACCGAGCGCGACGAACAGTTGACCTGCTTCGCCAGTCAGCAATGGTGTCTGGACCTTGCCACCTTCGGGCTGCTCGCAGGCACCGAACGGAGCCGCACCTATGAGTTGCTGGCCCGGCTGCGTGACGGTTTCGGAGTCGCGCAATCGGTCGCGATCTATCCCGAGGGCCATGACCGGGAGGTCACCGTCATCTGGCCGTGGCCCGCCGTCGCTGCCGAGCGGCTCGGGCATTCGGTGTCGGCGTGGAGTCCGAGCCGCACCAACATCGTCCACAAGCTCGCCGTGTCCCGCGTCCGCGCCGCCCTGTGTGGGCTCGAACCGGGTCTGTGGGTGCCGGAACGAAAACTGTTGCGCGAAGCCGCGATCGACGCCGGGCAGCGGCCGGGCGGCGTGTCGGCCGTCGACCGTCGCGGATTGGTGCCGCGTCTGCCGGGCCCGGTGGCCCGCCGGCACGTGCACGACGGCCGCTACCTGTATCGGGGCGGATGGCTGTCGGTCGAGGTGGAGCTTTCGCTGAAACGGCCCTCACGGAAACGTTTGGGCCACACCGTGTTCCGCGCCTATCAACGGGCCGCGGCAGTCGGCGACGGGCTGCTGTACCTGTACAAGACCGACCGCATCGGCAACGCCCTCGAACGTGCCGTGCTCGATCTCATCGGCTCCGGCCGCGTGCCCGCACACCCCGACATCCGGCTACGACCCCTGCAGCAGGTCCTCGACGACCGCTCCATCGACCTACCCACCCTCGGAGAGGAGGACGCTTCGTGAACCCCTTGAATCAGTTCATCGCGCTGTCGGACAACGATTGCCGACCACTCATCACCCCATTCGACTGCGGACCGGCCGCGGCCTCCGCCACGCCGGCACCGACCACCGAGCCCTCGGCTGCCGTGGCCCAATGCCATCCGCTGATCACCGCGAGCGACTGCGGACCGACCACCACACCGGCACCGGGACAGCACCCGGCCATCGACCTCACATCCGAGACCGCGCACCAGGAGCCGGGCTGGCTGCACTTCATGAACAGCCACGACCCCTCGCTGAGTGTGCACCTACCGTGGCTGCACGACCTGGGCACGGTACTGGCCGACACCGGTGTCGCGGTCGGATTCACCGGCGCGGTCGTCACCGCCGCGAGCCTGGCGGCCCGTCGCAACGGGTGGGACCCGGCCCGGCTGCGCAACCTGGCGATCGGGTCGATGATCCTGCCGGTCAGCACCGTCGCGGTCACGACCTCGCTGCGGTCGCCGCTGGAGTTGTTCGGGCACGGCGCGGCTCTGGCCGTCGACGCCGACCTGCTGCCCGCTCTGCTTGACATGAGCGTGACCGGCCTGCCTGTCGGGCTGGCGTTCGCGACATGGTGGTGGGCGCGCCGCTGCAACCAGCTGCACACCGTCGGCAAGCGCGATATTCCCGCGACGGAGCGGGCACAGCGCCACGATATCGACGCAAAGTTCACCGCCGCCCGCGCTCTCGCGACCCGCGCCACTCCACTCACGGTCGTCACCGGTCACGGCCGCGGGCGCCGTCAGATCGTGTTGGGTCGCCGCGCCACACAGGTCAGCCAGCACCGCAAATCCGTTGCTAAGGAGCTGGTTTCGACGACCGACACCCTGTTGTCGATTCCCTACAGCGCGGTCCGCAAGAACATCGGTGTCCTCGGTGGCCCTGGAACGGGCAAGACGACCGGGCTGTGCCGGCTCTCGGTCGCCTCGCACGTGGCCAGCCACGAACGGTATCTGGCCGCGGCCGCCATGCCGAATGCCGCGCGGAAAGCGTTGGGCATCAAGCCGAAACGGGCGACAGGGATCTTTCTGTCCTGCAAGGGCGGCATCGAGGACCTGGTCACCTGGGCCGAACTCAAAGCAGGGCTACTAGCTGCGGGGGTGCATCCCTCACAGATCGCGATGGTGCCTGCCGACAAGCTCGCCCTGTGGAAGATGCTCTCGCCCGCGGCGCTGCGGCACGTCATCGAGGATCTCGCGCCGACCGAGAAGGCCGGCGACTCGGCGCAGAAGTTCTACGAGGAACTGCGCATTTCGCTGGTGCACCTGATCATCGATGCCCCTGACCCCGATGCCGGCAAGGGACCGGGCCAGAACCTGCCCGACAACTCCAAAGGGTTCATGGACCGTTTCGACGAGTTGTGGCTGTGGCACGCCTGGGGTGGGGAGATCGACCCGGACACCGGGGCCGCGTCGGTGCCCGACAACGCGCCCTACAAGGCGGAATTGAAGGCCATCGCCGCAGCCACCCAGGGCAAGCAACCCGTCCTGCCTGCCGAGGCGGCCCGCTTCGCCAACCTGTTCCGTGAATTGGACGGCGTGTTCGACGGCGATAACACGTTGCTGGACAAGCGGTTCTGGTTCATCACCGTGCCCGGCACCGCACAGAAGTCGGTCGCCACCTCCCAGGCCAGCGCGGTGATCAAGCTCGTCGAGCAGGTCGCCGCCACCGACCACGGATGCGAAATCACTTTCACCATCGACGAATTCTCCCGCGTCTCCGAAGGCGCCAGCCTCACCGACGCCTGCGAGGCCCTGCGCTCTCAAGGTGTGGCCACCATCGTCGGCGCGCACTCGTTCGAATCCCTAGCCGGTACCGACCGCGACGCCAAACAGCTGATGAAGGCGTGGTCGGGTGGGCTGCTGTGCTTCGGGCTCGAAGGCCCCGACGAGATCGTCACCCTCTATGGCACCCGCCGCGCCCTCGAACCCTCCCGGCACACCCTTAAGGACCGCCACGGTGACGAAGGTCAGGTCCGGATGCAGGACGCGCTACTGATCGACCCGAACCTGTTGCGGCGCTTGGAACCCGGGGACTGCGTCTACGTCAACCGCGGCGTCGCCATTTGGGGCCGGGTCACCCCACTCAATCCCGACCACATCACCTTGCTGCCGATGGAACCCGTTCCCGGCCGCGCCGGCGACCGCCGCGGGCGCTGGCTCCGCGCCGGCGCTGCCCTCATCCAGGGCAAGGGAGCCCCCACATGAGTCCCGCCCGCGACTTCGGCGAAGACCACCCCGACAACAACGACCAGCCCCACGACTCCGACGACGAGGAGAGCCACACCTTGATACCCCAGCCCGAACCCGACAACGACCAGCCCCAACCCGACCGCGCCATCGAGGCACCCCAACCAGCAGCCGACCGGTTCGACGTCGACACTCCCAGCGTCGGTCAGCTCTACGCCATGTTCCCCGACGCCCTCCCAAACAACCGGCCCGACCGCAAGAAAAGACACCTGGCCGCGGTCCCGGGCGCCAGCGAAGTGGCTGCGCTCCCCGACGACGTCGATGACGAAACCGTCGATTCGCTCGTCGCGACCGCGCTGCGGCTGCGGGTGCTACTCACCTTCTGGTGGCGCCCGACCGTCACCGTCCTCACCGTCACTGTGATCGCGATCTGCGCCTTCACCGTCGCCGGCGCAGTCGTCGGAATCGCCTGGTGCGCCTACGGAATCGGGTGGAGCGCCCACAGCATCTGGCACGCCCACGGCCGCCCCGAACTGCGGCAACTCCACCGCGCCCGCCGCAGCCGCTGGTGACCACCACCGCACCCATGCACTCCCCGACCCCATAACCCCCGATTGAGAGGAGCCCAACGCCCATGACCGACAACACTTCCGAGGTCGACCAGATCACCGGCGAGACGAGCCGATTCGCCAGCAACGTCTACCGGGTCATCACTAGCTGGCGTCTGATGAACCCCGACGCCACCCGCGTCCCTCGCAGCGTGCGCCGCGAAATCAACCGGCTCATCAAAGCCGACATCCAGGAACGCGAGTTCGCCCACGCGCAGGAACGTGTCCGAATCGAACGCAGCCTCATCGAGCATCGCTGGAATCTGCTGCACAACAGCGCAATCCGACCGTGGGACACCACACAGATCTGGTTCGAACGCCAACGCCAACTGGGCGTCGACCACGAGCGGTTGCGCGAACGCATCCACACCACCACCTACCTGACCGCCACCGAACGCGGGCAGGCCACCCAAACCCTCACCCAAACCCACCGCGACCCTTACACGCCGATCACCGCGGTGTTCGATCGGCCGCGCGGCATCGACGCCTTGCGGGCGAGGCTGCACGACGGATTCACCCGTCTGCGTGCCGGATTGGCCAGTCCGACCGAGCAGCAGCAGGTCCAGCGCTGGCATCAACAGCGCCGTGAACGCGCCGGACTCGGTGCTCGCGGCCTGGACCCAGCCGACCCGCTACTGCACCGGGACCCGAACCAGCCGATCAACCTGGTGCCCGTCGAGATGCCCGCACCCGGACACGTCACCGCCGCACAGCCGCAGGTCACCCTGCGGGACCTGACCGAGCGGATCAACCTCTACCGGGACGCCCTCAACTACCGCCGCCAGTACGCCGGTGAGCACCTGGCGGAGATGAAGTCTGTCGACGAGGACAACGCGCACATGCGGTCGCGGATCCTCGCCGACGCCCGCTCCCTCGGCCCCGACCAGGCCACCCTGGTCGAAACCGCGCTGCTCAGCATCGACCAAGTGCACCAGGCCCCTCCCGACCGAGCTCGACAGGACGGACCAGCGGACCAGGACCCGACGCGCACCGCGCAGGTCCAGCACGGTGACGCCGCGCGCGCCGCCGCCGATCTGGACAACAGGCACAAGATTTGGCGCATCGAGGTTCGTAGCAATCCGGCACCGGCCGACCCGAGCGTACCGATGACCATCGATTCCGAATCGTTCACGACACCGACCGAAGCCCTGCTGTGGGCCGAGCAGAAACTCGCCGACCACGGCAGCCACGCCGCGGTCCGGCTGTACCCCAAGGGAATCGACGGACAGGAGCAGTCCGAGCCGGTGTACAAGGTCGCCGGGCGTACCGACATCGTCGCCGCCCAGCTCGTCGACGATGCCCGCGCACAGAACATCGACCGCGAAAACATCCCGAACAGCACCCCGCCCGCCCCCGGCGGCGTCGAGCCGGCGCCGACCGAGCCGGGACACGGCTACGAAGTGACCGTCGGCAGTGCCGAATTCCTGCGGGCACACCCGGAAATGGCCAACCGCGCCGAATTCGCCACCCTCGCCGAGGGATACACGTGGGCTCTCGATCAACTCGGCGACGACAGCAAAGGCTGGCCCGCCGACGCCGACGTGGTCGCCAACATCCACCGGCACGGCGACCCCCAACCGCTCCATGCCGTGACCGGCCACCGCAGCGAGGCCATCGACAAGGTGATCACCTGGCAGGAAACCCACGAAACCACCCCGCTGGCCAAAATCGAGCAGCTGCAATCCGAACTACGGGCCGCGCACGCCGAGATCGGCGAGCTGCGCACCGAAAACACCGAGATGGTGCGGAAATTCGCTGAAAACTCTCCCACGCAGAGCGTCTCGACCAGCAGCGGGATCCCCGTCATGCCCACCGGGCCGCGGTTGACGAATCCGATCTTCACCGGACCGGTCCTGACCCAGTCACTCCCGAACGGACTCGACCGATGACCAGCGCCCACCTGCAGCCGAGGGCCTCGGACCCGCACCGCGACCGACGTGACGGGGGCTCGGAACAGGCCGCGTCGACAACCCGCCCCGTGCCGGTCTTGCATTGCCCGGCACCGCCGCGGAACGGAGGGATTGCTCGGTGACGCCCGATCAGGCCCGCATCAAAGTCGACAAACTCCGTGCCCACGCCGCCAGCGTCGCGGGCACACCCGAAGCAGATCTGTTCCATGCCAAGGCCGACGAGCTCGCCCGCCAATACGGCCTACTCGGTGCTCCACTCACTTCCCGGACACCGCACAGCGCCGCAGCGCCGTCTGTCAGCACCACGCGGCCGCGATCCGCCAGCACCACACCGAAAAGGACCACCATGACCAACACCAACGCCAAAACCAAGCCGCGCCGCCCCGCCAGCGACGGCACCCTCCGCAACGCCTTCACCCCGCGCACCCGCGCCGCATTCGGCCGCAACGCCAAACCCGGTACCGAGGTCACCGGTTACATCGTCGCCATGGAAGAAGAGCCCGAGCTCGACTTCCACACCAAGGCACTCAAACTCAACGCCGATGGCACCGAACGCATGGTCCCGATCCTGATCCTCCAGACCGACGGCACCACCAAACCCTACGGCGCAGGCCTGCGGAAACTGTGGGTGCGCAGCGGCATCGCCGCCGCCCTCATCGAGGCGTGCTTCGACGCCGGCGCGACGGCACCGGCCCTCGGCGGCAAGATCCGCATCCGCTACGAGGGCCTCGGCGAACCACCCGCCGAAAACTTCTCCGCCCCCAAGCTCTACACCGCGGACTACCAGCCGCCCCTCGACCAGGAGGCGTGCTGATGACTAACGGAGCCATCAAGTTCCGCCTCATCGGCGAGCGACCGGACATCACCGCCATGATCAGTGCACTCGATCCGGTTCTCGACATCATCCAGGACTGGCGCATCTACCCCGCTCAGACCGGAACCAGCGTTCGTGCCTACCTGGAAGCCCGTCCCAGCCCCATCGATGAAGGCGGCGAGGACTGATGAACCACACCTCCCGCGCCAGTCAGCGAACCAGCGGTAACGAGGACCCGGTGATCGCATCCGCAGTGTCGCCTCGGGTGTCGCAGGTGTCGCCACGCGGGTCCAGGAGGCGTGGATGACCAGCAACGGCGCCGGTTCTATCGTCGGACACAGCAACGGCGCTGTGCCCGACGACATTCCGAACGCCCAGACATCGGGTACCACCGGTGAACCCGTCGCGCCACCGTCGCCTGCCCGTCGCACGAAACGACAGCAGATGCGACACGACCGCGACGACCTCAGTGGCAAGACGATCGCGCGGATCGGATTCGGTTGCGGCGCAATTCTGTCCGTCCTTGCGAACTGGCTGTTCACCTGGATGCCGGGCGACACCAGACCCCCAGGCTGGCACCCCGGTGTCGCACCCCAAATCGGCTCCGCGGTCTGGCCTGTCGTACTCATGCTTTCCGTCGAGGTCCTACTGCGCGTGCGGTGGCGGCCCGGGATGTGGTGGAAGACAGCCCGCTACGGCGGCGCCGGCACCGTCGCCGTCGGCTCGGCCGTCATCAGCTACGGCCACGTCTACCACGTGCTCATGTCGTGGGGATACGACTCCATCGGCGCCCACGTCGGACCGCTCGCCATCGACGGATTCATGGTCATCTGCGGCTTCGCGATGCTTTCCGAGTCCACCCGAGGACAGGAACCGCCGATAGCGGACCTGAGCGGAAATGTCCATGCCCGTAGGACATTCGAACGATCAGATGCCCCGGGCGACAGCGGCGACATCGCATCCGAAACGAGCGACATCTGCGCCGATCGCGATGCGACACGAGGCGACATCGTGCCGGATATCGACCGGGACAGCCGCATCCGGGCCATGCACCGTGCGGGCATGTCCACCCGCGAGATCGGGCGCGACATCGGACTGCACCACTCGACCGTCGCACGCATCGTCGCACCACGCGACGGTAGCGACAGCGCATCCGATGCACGCGACGGACTGCATCTGATCCCCGGAGGCCCCACCAGCCCAGACCTAGGAGACCCACAGTGAGCCAGCCGTGCACCAGCCCGCCGGCTGGCTGTCGGACGGACGAGCAAACCACAAGCACCCCAGCGAGAGGAGCAACACGACATGGAAAGTGAAGAATTTCTGCAGGCGAAGGACTGCGAGGAACTGACCGGAATTCCCGAGGCCACCTGGCGCTACTGGGCGCACATCGGATCCGGGCCCCAGAGCTTCAAACTCGGTCGACGACGCGTCTGGCGCCGGTCGGTGCTCACGGCGTGGATCGCCGAACAGGAAGCCACCACCGGCCGCGGCGGAGTCGCCTCCTGATGCCGGCGCAACGCAATCTCCGATCCGGCGTCGAGGACCGCTGGTACAAGACCGTCACGGTGACCGATCCCGTCACCGGCCAAAAGACTCGGCAGAAGGTCAAGTCCAAGCTCCACGGCAAGAAGAACTGGAAACGCTGGCGCGCACGCTACGTTGACCCGAATGGCGTCGAGCACGCCCAGTCCTTCGACACGAAGATCCAAGCGCAGCAGTTCCTCGACGGTGAAGTCACGACAAAACTGGTCACCGGCACCTGGGTCGATCCCGATCGCAGCGGAGCAACCTTCAAGATCGTCGCCGAAAAGTGGTTCACCACCAAGCAATTGCGTAAACCGAAGACGGTCGCCGGGTACCGATCGCTGCTCGACACCCTCGTGCTGCCTCGCTGGCAGTCGGTTCCACTGCGGGACATCGAGTTCGAGGACATCCAGGAATGGATCGTCAACCTGACGACGGCCGGCAGCTACCGCTTCGAGGGGCGCGGACTGTCGGCCTCCCGGGTGATCCAGTCCTATCAGGTACTCGACCAGGTACTCCGCTTCGCCATCAAGGCGAAGCGGCTGGCCATCAACCCGGCCGAGGAGATCGATCTCCCGCGAATCTCGCCCGCCGAAAAGCGATACCTCACGCACCTGCAAGTCCTGCGGCTCGCAATGGCGGCAGGACGCTTCCGGCCGCTCGTATTCACTCTGGCCTACACCGGAATTCGCTTCGGAGAAGCCGTCGCACTCCGCGTTGCCGACATCGATCTCGCCAACCGGCGAATCAACGTGTCCAGATCGGCAACTCACGTCGCCGGCATGGGCATCGTCGAAAGCGACACCAAAAACCACATCCGCCGCACCGTGCCGGTCCCGGAGTTCCTTGCCAAGGAACTCGGTGCCTTCCTCGACAACCGTGACCTCGGCGCGCTCGCCTTCGAGAGCCGCAAGGGTGAGTATCTGCCGCTCGGCGAATTCCGGTGGGCCTTTGACCAAGCCACGCAGGCGGTCGGAGTGACCGGGATGGTTCCCCACGGACTACGCCACACCGCAGCATCGCTCGCGATCAGCGCCGGCGCCAATATCAAGGTCGTGCAGCGCATGCTCGGCCACAAGACTGCGACCCTGACCCTCGATCTGTACGGGCACCTGTTCGCCGACGATCTCGACGCAGTGGCGACAGCAATGAACGCGGGCGCGCAAGCTGCTGCGGACGCACTGCGGACGCAGACCGGACAAGATCAACCTGACGACCCCGAAAACCCCGGCCTATCAGTGGTTTCCTAGGTGCCCCCGGACGGGCTCGAACCGTCACTTGGCGGATTTTAAGTCCGCTGCCTCTGCCAATTGGGCTACGGGGGCGTCTGGGTCAGACTACCGAGCCGTACGGTCGTGCTGGTAGCAGGTATTTAGGGGGCGGGTCAGGGGGTGGGGGCGATCATGATGGGGGTTTGGACGGAGAGCAGGAGGGATTGGCTGGTGGAGCCGAAGACCTTGCTGACGAAGCCGCCTCGGCCTCGGGTGCCCACCACCAGAAGCTGGGTGCTGGAGGAGAGTTCGAGGAGGGAGCGTTCGGGGCTGTCGTGGGAGGTTTCGCGGTCTATGCGGACGTTGGGGTAGCGCTCCTGCCAGCCGGCCAGGCTCTCGGCGAGGACGTAGTCGTCGAGGGCGTCCATTTCGGGGTCGTCGGAGGCTCCTTCGGCGTGCAGGGCGATGACGGCCACGCCGCGGACCGAGGCTTCGTCGAGGGCCGCCGCGATGGCGGGCTCGCTGATCTTGGTGCCGTCGACGCCGACCAGGATGGGGCGGGTGAGCAGATCGGGGGGGAGGGGGACGCCGTCTCGGACCACGACGAACGGGCAGTGGGAGCGGCGGGCGAGAACCGAGCTGACCGAGCCGAGCAGGGCGCGGCGCAGGGTGCCGCCGCCGCGGGCGCCGGCCACGACCATCCGGGCGTCGCGGGTGCGTTCGAGGAGGGTGGGGACCACGGCGCCGGTGCTCAATTCGGTGGTGACCGTGAGGCCGGGGGAGATCTTGGCGGCTTCCTCGGCGGCGGTTTCCAGTAGCCAGTTGCCGTGTTCCTCCAGGCGGGAGTAGTCCTCGCTGGTGATCGCGGTGCCCAGGCCCAGACCCTGATCGGGGGTGATCTCGAGGACGCGCAGCAGGTGCAGGGGCGCGTGGTGCAGGGCGGCGGTGTGGGCCGCCCAGGCGACGGCCGAACCGGCCGATTCGTCCACGGCGACGATGACGGCTTCCCCTGTCGACATGCTGAGTCCTCTCCCATCGTGAATCACGCGGTGCGGCTGCGGGATAGCTGAGCGGTCGCCATCGACCCTACGCCGACGCGGGCCCGCCGCGGCCGAGCGGCACCGCGATCCGGGTCACGGGAATTCCGGTCAGGTCCCGGACCGGCGGCGGAACACACCCGCGGCCCCGCCGAGGGGTGTACGGGGACTCGGCGGGGCCGCGGGGCCGGGCTGCGAGCAGCCCATGCAGGCATCCTGGTACCTCAACCCACGTTGAGGTCAAGGCCCGGGGGCGGACCGCCGGCTCGGCGGAAGTGCGTGAGGTTTTCGGCGAGGAAGTCATCCAGGGTGCGCGGCGCACGCCCCAGTATGTGGGCCACCACGCCCGTGGGCCGCTCGAGCCGGGTCCGGGCCAGGAGCTGGATCTCTGTCACGTGGGCGGCCAGCCAGTCGGGCAGATGCGCCTGCCGAATCAGGTTGTCGCGCAGTGCCTCCGGCGGTACATCGACATAGCGGATCGGACGGCCGAGCAAGCGGGACAGCCGCGCCGCGATCTCCGGATAGCCGAAGACCTCCGCGCCGGTGAGCGTGTGTACCTGCCCCCGGAGTTCGGGCCGGGTCAGCACGGCGGCCGCGACATCCCCGATGTCACGGCAGTCGACCCAGTTGCAGGCCGTGTCGCCCATCGCTCCGACGATGACGCCTTCCGCCAGCCCGGGAGCCAGCGTCCGCAGCTTCTGCATGAAGGCGTACGGCCGCAGAATCGTATGCGCGACACCGGACCCGCGCAGCTGCTCCTCGATGGTCCAGTGCCAGCGCGAGATCGCGACGGGGGAGTCCGGTTCGGCGGCGGGCGCGGACAGCTTCACGATGTGTTCCACACCGCTGCTCACCGCCAGATCGATGGCGCGCGTCTCGAACTCGACCTGTCGCGGGCCGTTCACCATGGTGAGGAACAGCTGCGACGCGCCGTCGAACCCCGCGCGCAGCGATTCCGGGTCGGCGGCATCGGCGGCCGCGAACTCCACGCCGCGCACCTCGCCGAGCCGATCTCGCAATCGGGCGGGGTCCCGGCTCAGGGCCCGGCACGGCACCCCGAGTTCTCGGAGCCCTTGCAGCGCAGCGCCGCCGGTCTCCCCGGACGCTCCCATCACCACGATCATTCCGATGTCCTTTCGCCTGCCGAAACCAGCCCGGTCAGCACGAGGTCGACGACCCGCTCGGCGTAGTCGCCGGACAGTGGTTCCCGAGTGAGCAGTTTGCGGAAATGAATTGGCGCCGTCAGTATTTCGAGCACCAGCCAGGGGTCCGGAGCCGTCTCCAGTTCGCCGCGTTCGACGGCGCGATCGAGCATCACGCGTGCGCCGTCCAGGCGAACCCGCCAGAATTCCGCGCGGGATTCCGAGAGTTCCGGGTTGTCGCTCGCACTCGCCATGGCCCGCCCGAGCATCGTGCCGAGTGGCGAATCGACGATCGCCACCATGGATCGGTTGAATGCGATCAGGTCCGTGCGCAGTGATCCGGTATCCGGCACGGGCAGGTTCTCCGCGCTGTGCTCGAGCATCGCGTCGAAGATCAGCCGCTCGCGGGTCTTCCAGCGCCGGTAGATCGAGCTCTCGTGCACGCCCGCCCGGGTGGCGACCGCGCCGATGCTCAGCTGGTCGAATCCATTGTCGGCCAGCACTTCCAAGGTCGCGTCCAGCACGGCCTGCCGGACGCGTGCGGAGCGGCCGCCGGTCCGGCGGCGAACTTCGGAATCGGTCACCCGGCAATATTAACGCAAGGAATCTTGCGTTAGATTCGGTCGAGGTCTCCCATGCTGGTGCTCAACGGCGCGGACGACGTGCACATCCCCGCCGCCGACACCCTGGTCTTCGAGGGCCGCCGCGACACCGCGGTGCACCTGCTCCCGGACACCGGGCACTGTGCGATCACCAAATTGCCGGAGGCGACCCGGATCATGGTCGATTGGCTGGTCTCGACGGCCCCTTGGTGACCAGGCGGGCGGTTCGGGGCCGCTCGGCACCCTCCGGCCACACCACCGTCACGGGCATGTCGCGTCCGCCGGCGGTCGCCACCACATCGGCCGTGCCGCACGGTGAACCCGGAGAACACCTACGCCCGCTTTGCCACGGGCCAGGTCCCGGAACGCTACGAGGCGTAGCGGGTCTCGGGCATGGTGGACGATTCGCCCCCCCGCACGGCCGTGATCAATCCACCCGCACGGCGAGGGTCGCCACCACGGCATCGGTGCGGGCGCGGAGCGCGGCGGTGAGCACCGGCCCGCGCGGATTGTGCAGCAGCCGATGCCACCAGCGGCGCGTCTCGACCTGCGTGAGCAGCATCGTCACCTGGTGGCCCTTGGCCGTCTGCCTGCGCACGTATCCGACCAGCGTGGCCACCAGGCTGCGGTTCGGAGCGGGCAGCACCATGAGCGGCACGCCAGGATCCCACTTCTTCCATTGCGCTCCAAGATGTTTCGCCGAGCCCGGTTCGATGGCCACGGCTACCGCCACCACCTCGCCGTCCAGTCGCAGCGCGGTGGTCAGGGCCTGTTCGGTGAGCGCGCTGACGGCCACCACCGGCACCACGATGAGGCTGGTCTTCGTGCCGGGCGCCGGCGCGGGCGGAATCCGGCCCAGCCCCAGCATCTTCGCGACCTGCGCGTAGTAGTTCTCGGTGCGCGCGAACAGCAGCACCAGGGCGGGGATGATGATCAACAGCAGCCACGCGCCCTCACGGAACTTCTCCAGCATCAGCACCACCCCGGCGACAGCGGTGAGCACCGCGCCGAAACCATTGAGCAGTGCGCGCGGCAGCCAGCCCGGCCCGCGCACTTCGCGCCAGTGCCGCACCAGACCGGTCTGGCTGATGGTGAATCCGATGAACACGCCGATCGCGAACACCGGCAGCAGCCGATGCGTGTCCGCCTTCACGATGAGCAGCACGATCGCCGCCAGGATCGCCAGCGCGGCCACGCCGTAGCGGAACACCGGCCGCTCCGACCGCATGGCGAAGGCATGCGCCACCCGGTGGTCCTTGGCCAGCAGCGAGAGCAGCACCGGCAGCCCGCCGAAACTGGTGTTGGCGGCCAGCACCAGCACGACGGTCACCGCGATATTGGTCAGATAGAACATCCAGCCGGTGCCGAACGCGGCCGCCGAGAGCTGCGCCAGAATCGTCACGTCCCCGCGCGGCACCATGTCGTACTGCCGGATGAGCATCGACAGCCCGACCAGCATGATCCCCAGCAGCGCGCCCAGCGCCATCTCGGTGTGCTGGGCGCGTTTCACCGCGGGCGTGCGGAAGGCGGGTACCGCATTGGCGATGGCCTCGACACCGGTCAGCGCCGAGCAGCCGGCCGAGAACGCCTTGAGCAGCAACACGATTCCCACCGACTCGACCGGCTCCACCGGACCCAGGTCGGTGCCGATGATCGCGACGGGATCGTGGTGCAGGAAGCCGCCGGCGATGACCGCGAAGATGGCCAGTATGAACACGATGGTCGGCCCCATCAGCACCTTGGCCGATTCCGCGATGCCGATCAGGTTCAGCACCGTCAGCACCACCAGCCCGAGCAGCGTCACCAGCAGCAGATGATCGGCCAGGGCGGGGAAGGCACTGGCCAGGCTGGCCGCGCCCGCCGCCAGGCTGACCGCCACGGTCAGCACGTAGTCGACGACCAGGCTGGCCGCCGCCAGCAGCGCGGCCCCGCGCCCGAGATCCTTCTTGGCCACCGCGTACGCGCCGCCGCCATCCGGGTGCACCGCGATGACCTGCCGATACGACAGCACCAGCACGAGCAGCAGCGCCGTGATGGCCAGCGACACCGGCAGCGTCCACGACACCGCCCCGACCCCGGCCGGAATCAGCGCCAGCACAATGGCCTCCGGGCCGTAGGCCACACTCGACAGGGCGTCCAGCGACAGCGCCGCCAGGCCGCCCAGCGCGGTCAGCCGGTAGGCGTCCCCGCGCTGATCGCGGCGCATCCGCCGGTCGACGGTCAGCGGATGCCTCTTCGGAGTCTCGAGTGTCTCGACCACGGCCCTCATTGAACGCGGCCGCCGCCCGGACCTCGCGGTATGACACCGTTTTCCGGCGTATTTCTGCGCGGGGCGGTGAGCAGGCGTCAGCGCCGGGTGAGAGGCGGGCGCAGGCCCAGGTGTTCGCGCAGGGTGACGCCGGTGTAGGCGGACCGATACGAACCGCGTTCCTGGAGTTCCGGGATCAGCAGGTCCACGATCTCGTCCAGACCGGCCGGAACCCGCCACGGGGTGATATTGAAGCCGTGGCTCGCGCCGTGCCGCACCCAGCGGGTGAGCTCATCGGCGACCTGCCCCGGCGTGCCCGCGAAACCGAAACGGGCCGTGGTCTCGACGGCCACCTGCCGCAGCGTCAGCCCCTTCGACTCGGCCAGCGCCCGCCACTGCGCCACGATCGCCGCGCGGTCCTGCCCGTCCCGCTGCGCGCCGCGGGTGGACGAAATCACTGACGGCGCTGGATCTTCCGCGGGCAGCGGGCCGTCCGGATCCAGGTGCGACAGATCCCGTCCCCACACCTGCCCCGCCAGCGAGAGCGCCGTCGCGCCGGTGATCTGCTGCTCCAGCACCCAGCGCCGTTTCTCCTCGACCTCGGCGGCGGTCTCGGCCAGCACGATCTGGGTGCCGGGCAGAATCCGGATATCGTCGGCGGGCCGCCCCGCCGCGACGAGCCGGGCACGAATATCGTTCGCGAATTCCAGGGCCGGATCGAAATCGGTGCCGAAGGGGGAGAAGATGACCTCCGCCTGCGTGGCCGCGAAATCGCGACCGGCGGGGGAGACGCCCGCCTGGAAGATCACCGGATGACCTTGCGGACTCCGCGGCACCGTCGGGGTGATCGCGACCTTGAATTGCGCGCTGTCGCGTTCGACCACGCGCACCGCACCGGGATGCAGCCAGCTCTCGTGGTCGCGGGTCGCGGCAATGGCATTGCCGGACCAGGCATCCCAGATCTCCCGTGCCAGGCTCAGGAATTCGGCGGCGCGCTCGTAGCGCTGGGTGTGATCCAGGAATCCGCCGCGCCGGAAATTCTCACCGGTCCAGGCATTATCGGTGGTCACCACATTCCACCCCGCGCGCCCGCCCGACAGCACATCCAGGCTCGCCAGCCGGCGCGCCAGATCGGCGGGCTCGTTGTAGGTGGCATTCTGCGTGGCCACCAGGCCGATTCGCGTGGTGATTCCCGCCAGCGCCGCCAATTGCGTGATGGCGTCGGGCCGTCCGGCGATATCGGTGTCGAGCAGCTGCCCGTCCTGTTCGCGCAGGCGCAGGCCCTCACCCAGGAAGAAGGCGTCGAACAGGCCGCGCTCGGCGGTGGTGGCGACCCGGCGGAAGGTCTCGAAGTCGATCTGCGAACCGCTGCTCGGATCCGCCCAGATGGTGTGGTGGTTGACGCCCTGGAAGAAGACCCCGAAATGCACCTGGGCGTCGGGGAAGGGGACCTCGGTCATCGGGCGAGCTCCTTGACGTAGCGGTTGGCGGGGCGGGCCAGGCCCAGATTCGCGCGCAGCGTCGAACCGGGGACCGGGCGATGAGCGAGACCCGCGCGCAGCAGGGCGGGGAGGACGTAGCGGGCGAGGACGGGAAGGTCCTCGTCGATGACGGCCGGGTGCAGGCGGACGCCGTCGGCGATCGGGGCCAGCTCGGTGAGCCGGGCGGTCAGCTCGGCGTGCGAGCCCGAAAAGGACAGTCGCCCAGTGGATCCGGGGTCGCCGTGACCGTCCAGATCCGTGCGGCGTTCCGCGGCGGTCGCGGTCGGCGTGTCCAGGGTGACCTCGATATCCACGAGTACGCGCGAAACCCCTCCCGCTCGGGCGTTCTCGATCGCCTCGTGAATCTCGGGCAGCGTGATTCCGCTCACCAGTGCTACGTCGATGCCCTCGGTTCCCGCTGCGCCGTAACCGAATACGACGACCTGTCCCTGTGGCGGCCGGGGCACGATGGCCGGGCCCTTCACCGAAAAAGTCTCGCCGATGAAATCGATGTAGTGCAGCTTGTCGCGGTCCAGGAACTTCCCGGCCGCGTAGTCGCGGACGACCGCGTCGTCCTCCCACGAATCCCACAGTCGCCGTGCGACTTCGACGGCATCGACGCGCTCGCGCCGGATCTCGGCCGGGGTCGCGCGGGCGGTGGCGCCCCAGGCCCGCGCCGCACCCGGCTCGTCGACGGCCAGCCAGCCGGCCCGGCCGCGCGCGGCATAGTCCAGCGAGGCCAGCTGCGACGACAGGTGGAACGGCTCCGCGTAGGTCGCCGCCGACACCGGGACCAGGCCGAGGGTGCTGGTGGTGGCCGCGACGAAGGCCGCGCGGGTGGTGGCATCGAGCCGCCCGCCCGGACCGGGCCCGGGGTTCAGGGCATCGTCGAAGGTCGCGAACGTGAAGCCCGCGTTCTCCGCCGCGTGGACCCGGGTGCGCACGGTCTCTGGATGCAATAGACGGTCTGGTTCGTGTCCGGCTCGATGCCACGCGGCGGGGTGGTGACCCTCCCCGTCGAGTTCGATTCCCAACGCGAACAGGCCCGTTCGGTACTCGCTCTCGCTCGCCATGGGTTGGACGATTGTCGAACCGTGCTCCTCCGGCCATGGTTGCCGTCACGGTGATCCGAACCCGCGCCGATTCGGCGGTGATCCAGTTCACGACAGCATCTCTTGCACATACCCCTGGGGGGTATTAACTTGATCTTTCGTAAGGCACCGAAGCAGTTGAGAGGGAAGAGAAATGACCACCCAGGCGCACACCGGACACCACGACCACGCGGCTCACGGCGACCACGCCGCGCATGCGCACCACGCGGCCCCGGTCGACCACACTGCTCATGCCCACCATGCCGATCACGCGGCCCACGCCGGGCACGGCGATCACGCGGCTCATGCGGCCGACGAGGCGCACGGCGCCCACGCTGGCCACGCCCACGGTGGCCACGACGGCGGCCTGCCGGGCGGACTCCAGATCACCCAGGACGGTTACACCCTCGACCTGGCCGAAAAGGTCGTAGCCGCAGGCGAAATCGAGTTCCGGTTCCGCATCCTGGGCCCGGACGGCCTGCCCGTCAACGACTTCGACGCCATCCACGACAAGGAACTGCACCTGATCGTCGTGCAGCGCGAGCTGACCGGCTTCTGGCACGTGCACCCGGAGCGGCGGGCCGACGGCACCTGGACCGTCCGGCTGAACCTGCCCGAGGCGGGCGCCTACCGCGCCTTCACCGATATCGCGCCGCGCGCTCTCGGCAAGACCATCACGCTGGGAGCCGATTTCGCCATCGCGGGCGACTACCGGCCCGGCACCGCGCCGGAACCGCAGCGCACCATCACCGTCGACGGCTACGAGGTCGCCCTGGACGGCGATCTGGTTCCCGGCGAGGGCCGCCTGCTCACCCTCACCGTGCGCAAGGACGGTGCGCCCGTCACCGATCTGCAGCCCTACCTGGCGGCGTACGGCCATCTGGTGATCTTGCGCGCCGGCGATCTGGCCTACGTCCATGTGCACCCGAACGGTGAGCCCGGCGACGGCGTCACCGCGCCCGGCCCCGACATCACCTTCCACACCGCCGTTCCCGGCCGCGGCACCTACCGGCTGTTCCTCGATTTCAAGCACGCGGACAAGGTCCGCACCGCCGCCTTCACCCTGCCCACCGTCTGACCCCACCGGCCCGGATCGGAGAAGCCATGTGCGACCGCCGATGTCCCCGGAGCACGACAACCGAACAACGCGGTCCGCAGCGCGGACGACACGCGGAAGGGCATCCGGATGGCTGCCCTTCTTGCTGTCTGCCCAGGTAGAAGTGCCCTCGCGGTCTCTCACAGGGAACTCCCAGCCGACCTGAAGCTCGGTTCGAAACCCGCCGCCTAGGCTCCGCGAGGTCAATCGGAATCTGGGAACACAGGAAGGCGGGTGGCATGTCGACCATCACCAGCGTCGCGGGCGATGCGGCCTCCTCCGGAGGCGGCGACGCCGCCATCGGGGAGGGCAACGCAGCCTTGTCGGAGGGTAGGCGCTCGTCGCGGTGGGCGACGCCGCTCACCTCGCCCGGGCAGCCGCGCTGGGAGCGACCGGCCACCCTGGCGCTGCTGATCGCCACGGCCGTCGTCTACCTGTGGGGCCTCGGCGGCGCGGGCTGGGGTAACGGCTACTACGCCGCCGCCGTGCAGTCCGGCGCCCAGAGCTGGAAGGCCCTGCTGTTCGCGTCCCTGGACCCGCAGAACTCCATCACCGTCGACAAGCCGCCCGCAGCCATGTGGGTGATGGGCCTGTCCGGCCGCATCTTCGGCTTCAACTCCTGGTCCATGTTCGCGCCACAGGCCCTCATGGGCGTGGCCGCGGTCGCGCTGCTCATCGCCGCGGTGCGGCGCTGGGCCGGCCCGGCGGCCGGCCTCATCGCCGGCGCGGCGCTCGCGGTGACCCCGGTGGCGGCCATGATGTTCCGCTTCAACAATCCCGACGCCCTCATGCTCCTGCTGCTGGTGGCCGCCGCGTACTGCACGGTGCGGGCCATCGACGCGCGCGGCGAACGCTTCTGGTCCGGCAGCACCGGCTGGCTGATCGGCGCGGGCGTCCTCATGGGCTTCGGCTTCCTCGCCAAGATGATGCAGGCCTTCCTGGTGCCGCCCGGCCTCGCGCTGGTGGTGCTGGTGGCCGGCGCGGGCGGATGGCGCACGCGCATCACGCAATTGGCGTCCGCGGGCGTGGCCCTGGTGCTGTCCGCGGGCTGGTATGTGGCACTGGTCGAACTGTGGCCCGCCGGATCCCGGCCCTACATCGGCGGTTCCACCAGCAACAGCCTCTGGGAACTGGCCGTCGACTACAACGGCCTCGGCCGGGTGCTGGGGAACAAGAACGGCGGCGGCCACCGGCCCACGCCGCCCTCGATGCCCACACCGGACCCGGCCCAGCATGCCGACCCGTCCCAGATGCACGGCGGCTTCGGCGGTTTCGGTTCGCAGCCCGGTCTCACCCGCCTGTTCAGCGGTGAGCTCGCCACCGAATTCTCGTGGCTGCTGCCCGCCGCGCTGATCGCGCTGATCGCCGGACTGTGGCTGACCCGTCGCCTGCCGCGCACCGATCGCGTGCGCGCCGGCCTGCTGCTGTGGGGTGGCTGGCTGCTGGTCACCGGGGCCGTGCTCAGCTACATGAGCCGCAGCTTCCACTCGTACTACGCCATGGAACTGGTGCCGGCGATGGCCGCGCTGATCGCCATCGGCGCGACCCAATTGTGGCGGCGCCGTACGCATCTCGCGGCCCGCGGCACCCTCGCGGTCATGTCGCTCGCCACCGGCGGGTGGTCGTTCGTGCTGCTGCACCGCACTCCCGAATGGCTGCCGTGGCTGCGCTGGACGCTGGTGGCGCTCTCGGTGCTGTCTCTTATACAC
>NZ_JBHZAL010000057.1:0-25975 GCF_042754245.1 Nocardia sp. NPDC059228
GCCGGCTTCTACATCGACCTCGCCGGCACCCTCATCCGCGCCGAACACGACACCCTCGAAGCACACATGCCCGAACTCGTCGAAGCACGCGCGGCAATCGAACAGGCCAAAGGCGTACTGATGCGCATGTACCGCATCAGCGACGAACAAGCATTCAAACTGCTCGTATGGCGCTCCCAGGAAACCAACACCAAACTCCGCGCCCTGGCCGAACAACTACTGCGCGAACTGCCCACCGTGCCACCAGCCGAACCCGCCACCGTGTCAGCCTTCGACCACATCCTGCTCACCCTCCACGAACGCATCCACCACTGACCACACCGCATGGACGAGGGTCCCGCCCCAGCGTCCCGGTAGAGCACGTGGGGCGCGACCCTCGTATCGGCCCAGCAGTCGGGGTCATGCGCTGCGCCGACATCTAAGCGCATACCAACAGGTCGGCCTTCTCAACCTGTCGGTGCCCGATCGTGGCCGACCGATGATGAGGTCGTTACCGGCTCCCCCATCCCATCCGCCCACGTCGCTCGAGTGTTCGGAAAACGATCAAAGTGGATCGGCGGTCCCCGGAATCACCAGGGTGTCAGCCGCATACAGCCTTTCCAACCCCGCGGCGTGAACAGTCAGCCGGCCGACCGCACCGGACGGGTCAGTTCGACTTGCGCACCGCACGCAGAATCAGCTCGGCGACCGCGCCGGGCTGGGACACGGTGACCGCGTGCGACGCGGCGATCTCGATCGATTCGGCCTGCGCGCGCTCGGCCATGAACCGCTGGGCTTCCAGCGGAATGTTCTTGTCGTCGGTGGTGAGCAGCGCGAATGCCGGAATGCTCGTCCACGCGGCCGCCGTAGCCGGTTCCTGGAGCGCGGCCAGCGCGACCGGCCGTTGGGTCACCGCCATGGCCGCGGCGGTGGCCGCGGGCACGTCGGCGGCGAACTGCTGCGGGAATTCGTCCTGTCGGATGTACAACTCGGTGCCGTCGGTGCCATCGGACAGCGGGTAGGACGCCGGGCGGGTGGTCGGGCCGAGGGTCGAGCCCGGGAACTTGTCGGTCAGCGCCAGCGCGCTCTCACCGGCCTCCGGAATGAAGGCCGCCAGATAGACGAGACCGGTGACCTGGGGCTTCCCTTGCGCCGCAACGCTGATGACGCTGCCGCCGTAGGAATGCCCGGCCAGCACCACCGGTCCGTCGATGCTGTCGACGACCGAGGCGACGTAGGCGGCATCGGAGGTGAGGCCGCGCAGCGGGTTGGCCGCGGCGAGCACGGAAACGCCCTCGGCGGCAAGGATTTCGATGACGCCGTTCCAGCTGGAGGAATCGGCGAAAGCGCCGTGGACCAGGACGACTGTGGGGGTGGTGGTCATGGGGATGGCCTCCGGGTTCGAGATCGGATAGGACGGTTGTGCCGGGCGCGGATCGCCTCGCCCGGCGGTGGGTCTGGATGCAGCACCGCGCGCAATGTCGCGACCGCCTGCGCCACAGCGGCTTTCGCGGCCCTTTCCGCGGCACCCGAAGTGAGGGCCGCGCGGCACAGATATTTTCGTCTGGAACCTTGGCGCGCCGCCCCTCACCGCGGGCCGTGAAAACCCCGATTCAGGACACGGCCGCGATGGCGGGCTCCGGCAGCGCCGGCCACGTCGCCGAGCCCGTGGTGCGGAAACGCTGCTGATACTGGCGTGGCGAAACGCCCAGGCGGGCAATGAAAGCCCGGCGCAGCGCCTCACTGCTGCCGAATCCCGCCGCCATGGCCGCCTCGGTCACCGAGCACCCGGCGTGCAGCATGTCCCGGGCGACGCCGAAGCGGATGAACGCCACGTATTCGGCCGGTGAGCGTTCCAGCTCGGACCGGAACAGCCGGGTCAGGTGCCGCACACTCACCTGGGCGTGCGCCGCGAGGGTCTGCACCGTATGCGGGAAGGCCGGATCCGCGCAGATCAGATCGACGACCGTGCGCACCAGCGAACTGCGCGCCACCGGGCCGGTCAGGGAAGCCGAGAACTGCGACTGTCCACCCGACCGCTGCATGTACACCACCAGCAGCTGCGCCGCTCGCCGCGCCACGTCCGCACCATGATCCTCCTCGACCAGGGCGAGGGCCAGATCCACGCCCGCCGCCACCCCGGCCGAACTGTAGAGATTGCCGTCCCGGACGAAAATCGCGTCCGGCTCCACTTTCACGGCCGGGAACTTCCGGGCCAGATCCGGTGCGTACTTCCAATGCGTGGTCACCCGCCGCCCGTCGAGCAGCCCGAGTGCTGCCAGCACCGCTGTCCCACTACAGATCGACACCAGCCGCCGGGTGTGCGCGGACAAATGCCGAGCCGCCGCCAGCAGCTCGGGCGTCACGAACACCGAGGCCGGCAGTTCACTCCCCGGAATCACCACGGTGTCGAACCTCCCGGCCTCGGCCGCCGCACCGCTCACCGCGACCCGTGCACCGATCGAGGTCTGCACATCCCGCCCGTCGGCCGAGAGCAACACCACCTCGTACCCGTTCACCGATTGATTGGCTTCCATGAAAACCTCGGCGGGACCGACGAAGTCGAGCATCTTCACACCATCGAACACGAGGATCCCCACCCGGCGACGGGCGGTATCGGAAGATTTTGACGACATGTCAACCAGTATTATGGAGGCACGCCTCCAGAACAAGTAGAGTGTTCGAGATCGCAGATTGATACGGTGAGTCCCATGGGTAGACCGCGACAGTTCGACGAGCAGGCGCTGCTCGATGCCGCGATCGAACTCTTCTGGCCGCAAGGCTTCGACACCACCTCGGTCGAGGACGTCTCCCGCGCCTCCGGCATCGGCAACGGCAGCATCTACGGCGCCTACGGCAACAAACGCGGCCTGTTCCTGGCCGCCTTCGAACGCTACTGCGACCAGCGCGCCCGATTCGTCCGCGCGGCAATCGAATCCGCCCCCGGATCGGCGCGCGCCGCCGTCCGCGCCCTCTGCCATGCCGTCATCGACGACTGCGCCGCCCACCCCGACCGCCGTGGCTGCCTCATGATCAATAGCATCGCCCACCTGGGCACCCGCATCCCGGAAGTCGCGACCATCGGCGCTCGCACCACCGCCACCATGGAAAACGCTGTCGCCGAACGCCTCCGCCGCGCCATGATCGCCACCGGCCCGGCCGACGAAGAACTCCTCTCGGCCCTGAGCGCCAATGTCATCATGACCACCCAGGGTCTCATCCAATTGAGCCGCATCGGCGTCACCCCGGCCCGCCTTCGCGAAATCGCCGACGTTTCAACCGAGATCCTGCCACCGGCCTGGGCAGGCGGGACGGATCAGCACCGGTAGGAGGACCGTAAACCGGCGGTCGGCTCAGCGGCGATCACCACGCTGCTGTCGGCTCGACGACCGGCCCATCTGGCCGACCCGACTTCTCGAGGCTGCTCGGGGGCCCTTGCCTTCACCCGCGGACAGGTGAACCCTCGACATCATGGCCAAGCCGTATCGAGCGGGGTGGGGCATCAGGGCATCCAACGCGTGGATGCGGACCGTGATACGCGCCGGGTTGCCGATGTGGACCTTCAGTGTCCTCACCGTGCCCGGACGCCGCACCGGCCGCGCCATCCAGACGCCGCTGGCGGTGTTCGAACAACACGGCCGACGATATCTCGTCGCGTCCTATGGAACGGTGAACTGGGTGCGCAACCTGCGTGCGGCGCAAGGAAGGGCGACGCTGCGCCAGGGCAGACACCTCGAGTCCGTGACGGCCGCCGAGTTGCCCACCGATCAAGCAGCCGAGGTGTTCCGCGCATCGCTGGTCACGGGACCACCACACGTTCCCAAACCCATTGTGGCGCTGTATCGACGGTTCTTCGTGCTGCCCTACCTGGAGGTGGATGTGGACTCGTCACCGCAGCAATTCCTCGACAACGCCCGCACCCACCCGGTTTTCGAAATCGTGTCGGCGTGAGGAAAGCAGCGGACCCCCGCACAACCCCGAGCGCCAACCGCGCGGTTCGTCGAGCAGATGTACACACGATTCCGAGGACGCAGATCAGGAGGAGAGCATGGGCACGATTCGGCTCACCGGCGAGATCGGAAAACCCTTCACCATCGATCCCAGCCCAGAAGAGGTGACCATTACACCAGGCGGGTCGCCGGTGCGCGTCGGCGTCCGCGTGACACCCACGGGAGAAGCAGGCGCCGGCCCAGTGCGCGTCGTCGTCGGCGTCAACCCCGAATCGGGACTGACCTTCACACACAGTCAGCTGACGGTCAACGATGGCACCACCTATCCCGCGGGCGCCGACTCTCGCGAGGATGTCCTGTCCTTCGAGGCGGTCATCATCGACTCCGAGGTGAATCCGGAGCTGTCCGTCGAGGTGACGGCCGGCGAGCAAGCACCGCACGAACCTACAGCCGTCTCGTTCGCAGTCGGCTTGACCTCGTGCGCCGTGCCCGTCACGATCGCAACCCCAACCGGCGAATGACCGAGCCCTGACCGACTGCGAGCGTGTCCCCTGTCAGTGTTCGGAGTCGTGCTCAGTGCTGACGTGCGGATTCTGTTGCGGTTGAACGGGACTGCGGATCGTCCGGCATGTCACGAAGTCCTCGGCAGTACGGTTCTTGCAGCTCGTACTCGTCTTCAGCACCGGGGTTGCGGGATGGTCGAGGATTCGTCGTTTTCCGAGGCCAGGAAACTGGGCACTTCAACGGTGCTCGCGGGCCAATTCCTACCGACACCCCGGAACCCCGGTGCGGCGCAGCCGATAAAGGTGGACCATCCTGCCCGCCACCTTCAGTAGGGACACGTCGTCGATGATTGCCCAACCTGGGAATGCGGCCGTGATGTCCGCCGGTACGGCGCCGCGGGGCAGTGGGCCGTGGTGGCCCAGTTCGAACGCGACCATGAGCAGGGTTGCGTCTGCGGCGGCGACGATGTCCACCTGCAGGCCCATGGTGTGCCGTTCGGGGTCGGTCAGGCCGTGGAAGACACCGAAGTCCAGAATCAGCCGGTATCCCGTGCCGACCTCGGCCGGGAGGGCGGTGATATCGCCTTCCAGGAAGCGGGCATCGACGCCGGCGGCGCGGGCGCGCCTGGTAGCGAGCCGGATGGCCTTCGGCACGATGTCGACCCCGGTGACCTGCCAGCCGCGGCGGGCCAGTTCCACGGCGTGCCTGCCGGTGCCGCAGCCGAGATCCAAGGCGGTCCCGGAGGGCAGCCGCGCTCCTGCCTGCTCCTGGTCGAATTGGGCGGCCAGTATGTGGGATACATCGCGCTGCCGGGCCGCCGCCTCCCAGGGGCGAAACCCCAGCGCATGCGCTACCCGATACCTGAAAACGCCCATGCTCGGTCCTCCTACGTGGGTCATGATGAGCAGCAACTCTGAACCGCGGTAGGCGCGGCATCGTCATCGGTGGGCCGCGATCGTGTGGAGGATATGGGATCGGGTGGGCGCTGATCGTCAGGTTGTGCGGTCGCGGCGCGTGGTGACCACGTAGATGCGGCGGCTCGGTCGACGGCCAGGCCGAATGCAGGGCTCGAGAAGCCGGGACGGTCAGGAACTCGCCGACCGTTGGTCAGCCGAGTCACGGTGTTGCCGCGAAGCCGCTCGAGCGGCTTCGATCTCGTTGATGTTGGCCTCGATCCATTCGCGCAGCGCGGTGATCGGGGTGCGCAGGCTGTAACCCAGTGGGGTGAGGGTGTATTCGACCTTCGGCGGGACGGTGGGATGGACGGTGCGGATGACGAAACCGTCGGTCTCGAGTTCGCGCAGGGTCTGGGTGAGCATCTTCTGGGAGATGCCCTCTATGCGGCGCTGCAGATCGGTGTAGCGCATGGTCCCGCCGGCGAGCGCGTCGATGATCAGGACCGTCCATTTACCGGCGATCCGGTCCAGCACCTGACGAGTAGGGCAGCGAGCGGAGAAGACATCGGCCGGCAGGCCCGAGGATTCGACATGTGTGCGCACCCCGGCCATTGTAACGAACCGAAAGGTGCCTTCTTTCAAAAAGTTTGCCACTCTCCGATAGTTAGTCTCATGAAAGCCGATACCTTGTCCGTCCCGGAAGCGATCCACCGGCGCCGCACTGTCCGCCACTACCTCCCCGACCCGATCGACCCGGACGTGCTGACCGAACTGCTGGAGCTGACCATGCAGGCCCCCAGTGCCTGGAACATGCAGGACCGATCGATCGTGGTGGTAACCAGTGCGGCCGGGCGAGCCCGGCTCTCGGAGGCGGCCTTCGGGCAGCCACAGCCCCGGGAGGCCCCGGTGGCGCTGGTCTTCGTGGCCGACAGTGCGGCATGGAAGGCGCCGAACACCGACATCGCCGACACCGCCGGGCGCAGCGGCGCCTGGAACGCCGAGTTCACCGCCATGTTCGACAGCCGGGCGGAATTCCACGACCTGCACAACCGCGGACTGTTGCGGGAGAACGCGGTGAAGAACGCCATGATCGCCGCCACCTACGCCATGCTCGCGGCCACCGCGCTGGGGCTGGCGTCGGCTCCGATGAACGGCTGGGATCCCGATCTGGTGAAGAAGGCGATCGGCATCGAGGACCGAGACGACCTGGCCATCGCCGTCATCGTGACGATCGGACACTCCGCCACCACCCCACCGCACCCAGGCCGGCGCCCGCTGGAACGGGTCGTCTTCGCCGAGCGCTACACCACCTAGCCTCGTCACCCCCAGCGTCCACGAATCCGATCCTCGGTCGCCCAGGGGGCAATAGTGTGCATTCGCCCCCAGATCCGACGCTAACGTCGAGATACGTTGCTGGACACGGTGGTTCGTGTTCGCCTGAACAGTGGCCCGAGATCCGGCGCTAAAGGGCCTGCCACAGATAAGTGCGCAAAATGGCGTACTGATGCGGGATGCGCGCGGCAGAGCGGTTCCGGCGCGGTGCCCTGCTTCGCCCGCTTCGAGGTCGCCGGGCCTGACCGACTGATGCATCGAAAAGGCCCTTCTCCCATCGGATTCCGATGAGCGAAGCGCCTTTCGCGTCTTGCGGTGGCGGAGTGCTATCCGATCCCGTTGCAGGTGGCGGACAGGGTGCAGGGGCGCGCACCGCCGAGCAGGACGTTGAGCAGGTCGGCGGGCGCGGCGAGCAGCGGACCGGCGAGGTTCGGCAATCCGGCCTGGGAGCTGCCTTGGCCGGCGGCGACGGCGCTACCGGTCGGAATGGGACCGGTGGTCGCGCCCCAGATCGGATCCGCGGTGGCGGGTGTGAGGGGTATTTCGGCTGCGGCCGGGCCCGCGACAGCGACAAGGCCCGCCGCGAGGGCGAGAGCGGCGAATCCTGCTCGGACCGTGCGGTTCTTGGTGTTCACGCGCCGAAGATACGCGAAACGTATTCGTTTGGAACAGGATTGAGCGCCCCCTGTTTGTTGGGCAGAGCTCCCGGTCGGTGAGCGTCCTCGGCGTACGGAATCCGGGTTCGGTGTGGCCGAGGAACACCGACTACTCATCCGGTCCTGTTGCGCTCTCGCTCGAGCTAAGAGTTGAGCTCGGTTCCGAACTGCTGCTGGAACTGGCCCACGAGCGCGCCTCCGGCTGCAGCAACCAGTTGCGCCACGATCGGGTTGACGATCAGCGTCGTGACAGCGCCGGTGAATTGCGGAAGCTTTCGGCTGAACCAGTTGCGAATGGAATACATCGTCGACACATCCGGCTCGGCCGCGGTGATTGCCTCCTCGAGGTCGTCGAGATTCTCCCGCGCCTGCTCGGCCAGTGGACCCTCGCTCGGCAACTGGTCACGCAGACGGCCGAATTCGGCTCGCAGAGAAGCGATGTCATCAGCGGTGACCGCGACGGAGGCGTTGCCGGAAACGATGTTGCTGACAGTGTTGTGGTCACCGACAGTGAATTGCCCGGACACGCTCCCACCGATGTTGACGGTGGTGCGGTCCGAGGGCTTGTCGGTCGGATTGGCGGTCATCGGGTCTCCTTCAGGACGTGGTGGTCGGCGGCGTACTGGTCGGTGGGGTCGTCGAGGTGGTCGTCGACGATGTGGTCGGCGGCTCGGTCGGGCCGAGTCTCGGCACCCCACCTGAATCGGTCGTGGACGGCGGAGGCGTCGACGTGGTCGAGGGCCCCGCCGACATGCCGCCCGGCTTCGACGCCACCCCGGTCAACGCGGCGCCGGTGAGCGACTGGCCGCTCTGGGTATGGATGACGAAGGTGGCGTGGTACTCCCCCGATCGCGGCGGTGCGAACGTCACCGCGAAGTCGCAACGGCGAACTGCTGGTTGGCATTTGGTGGAGTTGATCGTGAACGCGGCGTCACCCAGGATTGTTGCTCCGACGACGTTGTCGCAGTTCTGCCAGAGGGTGTATGCGGCGACGATCGTGGCCGAACCGGGCACGCCCGAGATGCCGCCCTCGTCGAGGTAGGTGAAAAAGGGGTTCGGATAGAGCCACCGGCTGTCAGGTGTACAGGTGGGCTTGGCGCGAGTCGTCGTCTCCGTGTCCGACGTGGTCACCGGAATCGTGGTGGTGACGGCGGGCACGATCGGTGGCGGAGCCTGTGTTTCCAGGGCCGCGGGCTGGGTTTGTGGCACCGGCTGTTCGGTCGCCACGATGGTTGCTCCGGCCACCGCCGCACCCACAGCGACGGTGGCCACGCAGACAGCGGCTGCCGGATGCGCAGAGATCGCAGTTTGCAACGACTTTCGCAATGTCCACGCGGTGACGGCTTTGCCCAGAGCCACCCCACCCGCGGCGCCTCCGGCCACGGTGATGCCGGCGACAGCATTGACAGCTCGCTGCCGGACAGTGTCCTCGTTCTCGAAATAGGCACGGTCCGCGGCGGATCCGGAGGCTGCTGCGGCGGCGGCGCCCAGTTTCAGCACCTCGCGCCACGCACCCCACTGCAGCGTCGCGGCTAAAACAGGGGCGATCGTGCGGGCCAGACTGCAGGCTGGGCCGGTGTTCCCATCGGTGATCGCGGTATCGAGCACGCGGATCAGGACCGGGGACGCGGCCCCGACCTGTTTGGCCGTGGCGGTGCTGGTGGCCCATTCGAGCAGCGGTTCGAGGAACCCTGAGGGATCCGGCGGCGAGCCGGCCCATGCCGTTCCCACCAGTTCGGCATCGACGGCGAGCCGATATCCGGCGCCGGCCGATTCTGTCAGCGAAAGCTCCTGCAGTTCCTGCAGAATCGACTCGGCCGGCCGGCCGGTCATCACCTGACACAGCGCCGGCGAGAGCGCCGAACCACCACCGGCCAGTAACGCGCTCACCACCTGGCGCGAAGCTGCCGACAATCCGGTGAGCATCGCCGTGCGGAGCACGTCGGGATCAGCGACTTCGACCGCCGGGCCCGCACGGCGTAACCACGCTCCGGCCTGCACCAGAGCTCGAGGATGACCGCGTGCCGCCGTGTACAGCTGCCGCGCCGGTTCGAGGTTCTCGCCCAGATCGTGGCCGAGGGTCCGCGTGATGAGGGCGAGCCCGGCGTCCTCGTCCACGCCCAGCAGTTCCAGGAGCTGTCCTCGACTCGATGACAGGCGCCGTCGGCTCGCGACGACCAGGTCCCCCGATGGCAGGGCGTCGAGCAGCTCTTCGAGATCCTCAGCGGCACCGTCGAAGTCGTCGATCACGATCAGCGCGTGCACCGAGCCCATCATCCGCCGCAGACGGTGCCGGTCCGGCAAATAATTGTCCGCGTCGTAGAAGGCTTGGAACAGCTGTTGAATCACGTCGCCGACATCGAGCCCGGCCGCATGCAGAAACACCACCGTGCCGCCGGATTCGCGGCGATCGGCGGCGAAGCGCCCCAGCAGCGCCGACTTCCCCACCCCCGGGGTGCCGTACACGACGACCGGCATCTCCTCATCCACCCACTGGGACAGCAACGCCAACTCCGCACGCCTGCCCAGTAATTCGCCACCAGCACGCGGCAACGGGTGCGCCTGCGGCGTAGCCCGCCGGGACGGCGTGGGCGGATTCACCGCGCCCCCGACAATGTAGGTCCGCTCGAGGTTGACAACGTAATTGTGGTTGCCCACCACCATTTGTGCCGATACGGCGCCACCGACATGGACCTGAGTGCCCGGGCCCGGTGAGTCGACCATGGGACCTCCCCCTTCAGCGGCGTCGATTCTAGCCGTTCGTCGCACACACGGATCGCCGAAATCCCTTTATTGCCAATCATTTCCGTGACTAAGCAACGGAAAACCTAACAAGCGGACGGTTCTCTTCGAGGCGGCGACAGCCATCCGACAGTGGCCCGACCACGGCAGGCCACACCCGCGTGTCCCGCATATCACCCGCTCCCTCAGATCAGCCGACCCAGGGAAATCCGCGCGTACGTCGCGCCGTAACAGGCTGGGGCAGCGGTGGCTACACCCATGCCAGAAGTGCTGGCGCCGGGGCAGGGCGAGTCCCGGCTGGATCGGGAGAATCATTGTCTCGCCACTCTTGCTTGGTTTTGCGACGCTGCGCTTCTTCAGCTGATACGTGACACCAACGGCGGCTATACCGGGCCATGGTACTGAGTGCCGGTCGGGCGACTTCCAACGGATGAGAGCCGTTAGGGCGGTGGGGAACACGATCGTCGCGGTCCCGAGAACCGTGAACAGAAGAGTGTTCATCGCACACAAGTCGCCCCAAAATAGTGTTCGCGACCGCACCCGCGCGAGCATTACCTCGTCGTAGCGCCTGCCATGGCGCGAGCCGCGTGGAACCGCGAGCAAATCACGCGACATGTACGTAGACGAGGACGGACAAGGGGAAGGCACAGAGATAGAAAATGATGACGCCCCTGACGAGCTGCAAGATGGTGGCATCGGTCAGGCGGTCGGCGAGCAGGTCATGCGTGTGCACACCCCCGTAGATATGAGCCAGGTCGACGCCGACCAGCGAAGATGACCACAGGACGAGGGTGGGCCGTCGTGAAAGTCGTGCCCGCCAACTGTTCGGCGGCGGGTAGACCAGGTCACGGGCCCTGTCCTCGAGGCACAAGTCGAGCTGCTGAGCCAATTCTGTGCCGCACGAGTAGCGGTCCTCGCGGTTGGGCGACTGGGCTCGGCCGCGCCTCGGCGGCGCCCGATACGGAGAACCACCCCGTCGCAGTCCGGAGCCACCAGTTCACGGTCGAGGGTCATCTCCCACCCCGCCGCCAGCGACACCACGGCGTGGGAGATCTCGAGAAAAGCCGCGTTGAGGGAGTCGCCGTTACGGCTGACCAGGTGGCACACGCCGTCGGAAACCCATGCCAGGCAGCGGATTCCGTCGTACTTCCATTCGTAGGCGTACCGGGTGTCGTCGTCGGCGGGAGCGGGCCCGGACGTGGCGAGCATCGGCGCCGGATGGCGCACCGTTCGCCGAATGCGACCCCCAAAAGATACCGAACGATCGCATCATCGTGACGCTCCGGAATCCCATACCCCGGGCGGAAATTCGTCGGACGGTCCGTGCTGGGAACTACCGTTGTATGCCGATCGAGCCGGTTCTGGTCATGTGGGTGTGGGTGGCTCGGCGGCGGGGTGCATGACGGCGTGCCACCACGAGTCGAGCCGACTCGGCTCCGGCCAGCGCACCACCGGCAAATCGTCATCGGAGCCGGTGGTGATGCTGGGTGCCGTCTTGTACCACTTTCCCGGCCGGCGAGCTGGCCCGTCACCGCGTGGTTCGCGTGGGGTTGCTGTCATGGCGCACCTCCGAATCCCTGCCCGACGCCGGTCTCACCGGGCGGGCTGGATTCTCAACTCGCGGCGGCGGTGTACGCCGAGGTCGACCACGCGCGAGAATGCCACGAAGGCCCAGGGCAATGCCGAGGGGTCTACGCCACCGCAGAGGGGGCCGACCTGCACCAGCGTAGGCATTCAAGGTCAACGGCAGGCTACGTCCGAGCCAATTCCCGGCGTCTACACCCAACGATCGAACATGGCGGCGCGTTCGGAAAACGACCGCCAAACTGTTCCGAACCGCACCATACCCGGCGGGAAGCTCAGCTGTTCGATCGGTCTCGAGGCGTTCGGCATGGTTACGCCGATGTGGCACAGCAGCTCTGGGACTTCCTCGCCCTTGACCCAAATCATCACGCGGGTACATGAGCACCGCGCTCCTGCTCAGCCGAAGAAGTCGAGCAGCAACGGCTCGAGCAGTTCGGGCTGGGCGAGGATTTCGTGATCGGCACCGGGCATGACTACCCGGCGTGCGCTCGGGATGGCGGCGGCCAAGGCCTGGTTCGCGGTCTGGATCCACGGCCAGGTCTGATCACCGTTGATGACCAGAGCCGGGATGGTGATCGTGGCGTAGCGGTCGGACTGCAGACGCATCTGGGGACCGGATACGGCAACGTCGTAGGGCAGGCTGTTGGCCTGGGCGCGCAGGAATTCCCACACCGGTGCGTTACGCATTCCGGCGACTATCGGCGCCGGCACCTCGACCTGCTCGGTGAGGAACAGTTCGGCCGCGCCGTCGTAGTCGCCGCGAGCAAGGCGGGCGACGAGCCGATCGAAGACGTCGGCCGGCGGTTCCGCGCGGTTGCCGTCGACCACCGCGGGCATCTCGTACACGGCGACCTTGTCGATCGGCAGCCCGCGTAGCACGCCTTCCAAAGCCAGAGCGGCACCGGACGAATGACCGAACACGTGCGCGGCGCCGCCGACATGCTTGATCACGGCGGCTAGATCGTCGATTTCGGATTGGACGGCGAAGTCGCCACGGACATCGGTGCTACCGCCACGGCCGCGGCGGTCGTAGCTGACCGCGGTGACGTGCGGGGCCAGGGTCGAGGCGAGCGCGGCAACGGTCGAGCGGTCGTTGAACGCGCCGCCGATGAGGATCACCGGTGTGCCGGAGCCGATGGTTTCCACGGCGATCGTGCTGCCGTCGGTGGAATCGACAGCGCTCAGGACGGGACTGGTCATGGAACTCGTGCCTTTCGATGGTTGGTCGCGGTCAGGCGGCGGTGGGGAACCGGAAGCCGAGGTGGGTGACGGCGGGTGAATCGAGGACGTGGAATCGGTCCAACTCGATCACGGTGTCGGGCAGTTGCTCGAACAGCCGGGTGCCCTGCCCGAGCAAGACCGGTGCTATGTGCACGTGCATCTCGTTGAGCAGCCCCTCGGCGATCGCTTGCTGCACGATCGTCGCGCCGCCGCTGATATGCACATTCCGGTCACCACACGCGGCCTTCGCGCGCTTGATCGCCTCCGCCGGGCCGTCGGTGACGAAATGGAAAGTCGTGCCGCCCTTGCGGATCAGCGGTTCGCGCTCGCGATGGGTGCCGACGAACACGGGTGCGTGGAACGGTGGGGACTCGCCCCACGGCTCCTCCCCGGAGTCGAACATCCTGCGCCCCATCACATACGCGCCGGCCTGCTCGAACATCTCCTTCAGCAGTGCGTTGTCGGCGCCCTGCAATCCGCCGTCGAACCCCCCGCGTTCACGCCACGCCTGGTGCGCGACAGCCCATTCGGTGATCCGAAAGAACCCCTTGTCCAGGTAGGGCGGCTGCTGCGCTGCGAGCCCACAGATGTAGCCATCCAGTGAGACCGTCATATCGGTGCGAACGTTGGGCATGTCATCTCCTCGATGTGTTCCGGGATGCCACTCGAGTACTCCTCGAACGGGCTGCGGAGGTTTCGACATCGGGACCGACCCGGGCGGCGAATTGTGACTCAGCTCATATCCACTCGGCCGTGTCCGGCCTGGTGGTGGCGCTACGCGGCAGCAGCTTCAGCCGGGTCGCGTACTCGCCGTGCTGGTATCGGGATCCGAACGGGGCCGGCTCGGCGGTGCCCGGCTGGATGGACCTGGCGATGCGCGGCCGGGATTTACCCGCTGCGGCGGATCCGGCCCCCGCGCCACCTGGCCGCCCGAGCCCCCGCCGTCGCCGCTCGCGGAGCCGCACGGCCCTTCCGCGTGTGGCGGCGAGGACCCGACGACGAGGCCGTAGGGCGTACTCGAAGCGGCGGTGTACCGCGCCGAACCAGCTGCGCCCGAACTGCTATGCGGCGCCGAAACCACTGCCAGTTCAACCGCGACAGGGATTTCAGAGGTGTCGGCTCTACTTGAGTTCGACAGCGGCGACCATGCGGCGGGCCAGTTCCTCGGGATCCTCACCGCCGAGTTCCGACTCGATGAGCGTGCCAGCGCGCCATAGCGCGGCGAAGCCGTGAACCAGGGACCATGCTGCCAGCTGCGCCGCCTTCTGATCTGCCACCGGACCATCCAATTCGTCGACGCCGGTGCGCAATTCACGACCCGACCCTGCATTGGCTGCGATCAGACGCTCGTCGTCGGTATCGAGAAGGTCGCGGCGGAACATGATATCGAAATGACCGGGGTAGCGGCGGGCGAAGCGGATGTAGGCGACGGCCATCTCCCCGAAATCGCCTGCGGCGGAGCGCAGTTCCTGCGCGAGCAAGCCGTAGCCCTCGATGGCCAGCTCGGTGAACAAGCCCTGACGGTTTCCGAAATGGTGGGCGGGAGCGGCGTGGGAGACGCCCGCGCGCTGAGCCAGGGCCCGCAGGGAGATCGAGTCGATCCCTTCGGTCGCTATCTGATCGGCGGCGGCGGTGAGCAGCGTGGCCTTCAGGTCGCCATGGTGGTACGCGCTCTTGGGCATGCCTCGATGATCATCGACAATCTTGTCGTTGACAAGTTACGCGGCCCTGCCTAATCTAGCCACTGTCAAGTTTCTCTCGGCCATCGCTTCAGGAGCCCGTCATGGCGCCGATCATCGCATTCCTCATCGTCACCTCCGTGACTCGCTTCGCGGGCTGGCTGGGCCTGGCCGACTGGCTGGACTCGTGGCCACACGCTGCCCGAATCGGCCTGGCCGCCATGTTCCTCCTCAGCGCCAGCGCCCACTTCCTACAGCCACGTCGCGACGCTCTGATCGCTATGGTCCCCCCACTGTTCCGCAACCCGGCCGCGATGGTTTCACTGACCGGCGTACTCGAAATCGCCGGCGCCACCGGCCTTTTGATTCCGTTCTTCGCACCGGCGGCCGCGATCTGCCTGGCAGTGCTCCTGGTCGTGATGTTCCCTGCCAATGTCCGTGCCGCACGGACCGGCGAGGGCATCCACACCATGCCGTTGCCGGCACGCACCCTGGTGCAGGTCGTATTCATCGGCGCCTGTGTACTCGCGGTCTTCTGATCTCTCACAGTGGTCTCGGATCGGGTGGTCCTTCCACCTGCGCACCGGCGCTGGGCGTCCAATCACTCGTCTGCTCGACTGGACGGTATGAGGGTCCACTGGCGAGGCCGGAGGTCTCGTTCTGCAGAGTCTCGTGGGTTGCCGGAGTGACACTCACTTCGGTAGAGCCACATGCAGTTTCAGGAGTCCCCCGGTGAGTATTCAGGATACGAGTGCCGGGTTGGATGTGCACGCGATGCCGGTGGTGGCGTGCGCGTGGCCGCGCGGATCCGGGAGCTGTGATTGCGCCGCAACTGAATCCGCTCCTTTTCGACGGCCCGAGATCAACGCCCCTGCGAGCGTTCACCCTCCAGTGTCGTCACGATGCTGACGACAGTGGCAACCGGTTTGCCGTCGCTTCGGGTGATATCGCATTGGTAGTGGGTGATGGTGCGCCCGGAGTGTGTCGGATACGCGTGCGCGCGCAGTGTGTCACGCCAGACGGGGCGCAGGAAGACTGCACGCAGGTCGATGCTCGTGAACGATTCACCGGGCCCGACCACAGTGGAATGCGCCGTGCCGATGGCCGCGTCCGCCAGCTCGGTGAGCAGCCCGCCGTGCACCGTCCCCTGCTGGTTGCCGTGCACGGCCGGATCTGTGTCCATCTCAACGACCGCGCGACCCGCGAGGACCGCCTTCAGACGAATGCCGAGCGTGCGGGAAATCGCTGTCGGATAACGAAATTGGCAAGTTTGATTGTCGGTCAGGGTGCCTGCCAGCTGGGCGTGCAGGTAGTCCAGGACCGGCAGTTCGGTCGGCGAGATCGTCATGGCCGTGACGCTAGAACCGACAGGATAGGACGATCAAGAAATTGTCCTACGTACAGTCGGATGGCCGGGCCGTCGTGGGGGCGACACCGGCAACCGACGGTCAGCGGGAGCTGGCCGGAAGTCGAGTGCGCTCGGTCCGGCTCTCGACCGCCTCGGCATTGCCATCAACCTGTTGCCGTCCCGGCTCGACAGTCTCACCGAAGCTGGTGTCCTGCAACGCATCCCATATCAGGAGCCCGGCGCTCGGCAACGCTACGAATACCGTCTCACCGAACGTGGCCTGGATCTGCGGCCAACCCTGGTGGCACTGCTGGAACGGGGCGACAAATATCTCGCCGACCCCAAAGGCCCGTCCGTTGTGGTCCGCCACCACTCCCCTGGTATCGAGCACAACTGCGATGAGCGGGTCCATGTCGTGCTGGAATGCGCGGCGGGACATACACATCCGCCGCCGACCGCAATCCACCGCACCGCCGGCCCCGGCGCTTGGTCACCGGGACCACGTGGATGGCGATGAGATCGTACCGGCACTCGAACCAGGCATCGAGCACAGCAGGATCCTTGGACTTCATAAGCTGACAACACCTGAGGACCTGTGCCCGCGGGGTAGTACGCGCGGTCGTAGCTCCGGGCGGCGAGTTCTCGGAAGCCGTCGATGTCGGTGTGACGCCAGGACGCCCAGATGGCTTCTCTTCGAGTGGAAGCCTGGCCTACGGCACTACTACGGTCAACGACGTGTCAGCGAGTTGAAAACCGAGTTCCTCGTAGATGCGTCGCGCCGGATTCGCATCGCTCACAACGAGAGAGACATCGGTCAGCCCGTCGGCCGCGGCAACGCAGAGCGCTCGACGAAGCACATCGGCGCCAAGGCCCGCGTAGCGTGCCCCAGGCCGGCGAAATACGTCAGCGATCCATGGCAAACCATCGCGGTCGGCGATGATCACCCCAGCGACTACGCGGTCGCTGTCGTCCACCACCAAGGCACTGCACGGAAGAACCGGTCCGAGGATGGAGCCCGCCAGCAGCGGTACCAGGCGCTCGTTCAGTGCGTCTTCGTCGCTACCCGAGTGATGGTCGGGGTGGCCGGCTGGAAAGGCGGCTCGCCATGCTGGGAACAGTGCATCAGCAGCGCGGTCGCAAGGAACCACGCGGAATCTGTTTCCGAGGACACGTGATGACCAGTCGGCGGGTGGCGGATATGCGATCAAGTCTCTTCGCATTTCATGGGCGTGGCGTATCACCCTGGCGCCGCGGCGCAGCAGTTGCTCACCGAGCTCCACGGATCCCGACACTGCCCATCCGGACATGTCGGAGACGATGGCATCCACGGGGTCAGGGCCGACTACTTCGGCGAGGTCCGCCCATGGGTGCCCCTCGCGAACACCACGCACGTAGGTCAAGACCGGCATACCGCGCGCATCCAACAGGGTCTGGCGCTGCTCGTCGTTCTCGGACACTATTTCGTCCTCGATAGATCGCGTGTGATCGGTACTGACATCGTGCTTCCTCTCCCGATCCACTCTCTTGGAAGTGGACTGCCGCAACGACTGGCGAACCAGTGACGCAGATTGGGCGGCCATGCTCGACACCTCGCTGATGAGCGCAGTGCGCTGTTCCCGGGCGGCGATCCCCCACCTGCTCAGTGGCGGATACGGCCGAATCATCAAAATCTCCTCGGTCAATGGACATCAACGTTGGAAAAGCTGCAGGGTCTGGCGGGCGTGCGGTCAACAAGAACCTGGCTGATCTTCGAGGAAGCCGTAGGTCCGGGGCCCGAGTGGGTCTGATCGACTGCACCACAGGAGAGTTCTGGCCGGCGCCGGATGCTGAGCAGGTTCGCCCCCGAGTCCCGCCTAGACCCCGGAGAAACCGCGCACCAGCGTCTGCGCGACCTCGTTGAGGTGCTCGATGGTCAGTTCACGAGCCCGATCCGAATCACGGTCCCGCAAAGCCGTCAAGATCAGATCGTGGGCGCGCAGCTCCTCCTCCGAAGTGATGTGTCCTTCGATCTGCGGCAGTAGATAGTGCAACCGGCGCACCTCGTCGGTCAGGTCCTGCAGAATGGTCCGAACTCTCGGATTGCCGCCGATATCGGTCAACGCCAGGTGAAACGCGCTCGCCGCACCCAGAGCGGCGTCCGTGCCCGAGGCAGTGTGTTGTTCCCTGACCATGCCCGCGAGCAGCTCCAGATCATCCGCTGTCGCGCGGGTCGCCGCGGCCGCGGCCACCTCCGGCTCGATCATGCGCCGGACCGCGAAGATATCGCGAATATCCCGCAACTCGACCGGCCGGACCAAGTAGCCCTTCCGTGGCAGCACCACGACCCACCCGGTCTGCGACAGCAGCCGCAGCGCCTCCCGCACCGGCGTCTTGGACACCCCGTACTCGGCGGCGAGCTCCGCCTCGTAGATGGCGGTGCCGGGTGCGCGCTGCACCCGCAGAATCTGATCCTTGATCCGTTCGTACACCTCGTCGGTGAGCGACATCGCCCCTCTTTCACCAGCTGAAATCCTAAGGCCATGAGTGTAGCCCACCGGGATCCCACTGATATATCTACAAAGTTCTTCCAAAATCTCTAACGCATATGTCATTGTGGTAGCCATCACTCGGCTTCGCACCGAGATCCCAGCGGCCACGAGACTCGACTGCCGAGCTCGCAACGCCATTCAATAGAACCCTGATTGCAGCAAAGCTGCCGCAATCGCGGCAGGGTGAGGAAACGATGTCTCAGGAGAGCACCCACCGAATCGGTGGGGAGCTGATGTCCGAGGAAGGTCCGGACGGCTTGATCACCCGAGCCTTCCTGCGCGGAACCGGGTTGTCGGCCTTGACGGTTCGCCAGCGGCCGGTCATCGGCATCGCCAATACGTGGAGTGAGCTCAATCCCTGCAACGCAGGTCTGAGAGAGCTCGCCCGGCATGTGAAACGCGGGATCACCGCGGCGGGCGGGCTGGCACTCGAGTTCCCGACCATCTCCCTGGCCGAAGCGTTCACGCGTCCGTCGAGCATGTATCTGCGGAACCTGCTCGCGATGGACACCGAGGAAATGATCACCGCGAGCCCGATCGACGGGGTTGTCCTGCTGGGCGGATGCGACAAGACCCTGCCTGCCCAGCTGATGGGCGCGGCCAGCGCGGGCAAACCCGCACTGGCACTCGCGGCCGGCCCGCGCCCGCTGTCGACCTGGGAGGGTCGGCCGATGGCGGTCGAGAACCTCTGGCCGCTCATCGATCAGCGCCGGACCGGCCACCTGTCCGACAGCGACTGGTCGCGGCTGGAAGGCTGCCTCAGCGGCGGAGTCGGCACCTGCAATGTAATGGGAACCGCCGTCACCATGGCTGTTGTCGCGGAGGTGCTGGGGATGGCGCTGCCCGGCACGGCGCTCTTGCCGGCGGGCTCGGCGCAGCGGGCGGCAGCCGCCGAGCACACCGGACGGGCCATCGTCGCACGCGCCCGAGCCCACATCACCCCAGCCGCGGTCATGACGCCGGGCGCGTTCGACAACGCGTTTCGCGCGGTGTGCGCGGTAGGCGGTTCGACCAATGCGGTGATTCACCTGCAGGCCATCGCGGGCCGGCTCGGATTGTGTTTGGACCCGGCGCGTTTGCAGAAGGTCAGCGACTCGACTCCCCTGCTGGCCGATGTGAAACCGTCCGGGCGACGTTTCCTGCACGACTTCGAGGCCGATGGCGGAGTTCCCGCACTCATGGGCCGGCTGCGCGAAATCGCCGACATGACTGCGATGTCCGGCGACGACCGCAGCTGGGACGAGACCGCGACGGACCCGGCCTCGATCGCGGGCTGCCTGTCGACGCTGACTCATCCCGTCGGCCAGGCGAGGTCGCTGGTCATGCTGCGCGGCAGCCTCGCCCCCGACGGCGCGCTCCTCAAGCAGTCCGCCGCCGATCCGGGGCTGTGCAGACACGTTGGCAGAGCGGTGGTTTTCGACGGTGTCGATGACCTGCGGGCGCGGATCGATCACCCTGATCTGGAGGTCGATGCGAGATCGGTGCTCGTGTTGCGCGGGACCGGCCCGATCGGCGGGCCGGGTATGCCGGAGGTCGGCCACCTGCCCATTCCGCGAAAACTGCTGGAGCAGGGCGTCACCGACATGGTGCGCATTTCCGATGCCCGGATGAGCGGCACCGCGACCGGAACCGTCGTATTGCACGTGGCTCCCGAGGCGGCGGCGGGCGGACCATTAGCACTCGTCCGCGACGGTGACTTCATCGAACTCGATACCGCCCGCAACACCCTCGATCTGCTGGTGGACTCCGCCGAATTGGAACGGCGCAGCCTCGAGGGCGGACCGAATCAACAAGGGCCACAGCCCAATGACGGCACCGAGCCGTCCTCGGCGTTTCCCCGGGCGCGCGGGTATGCGCGATTGTTCGCCGAACACGTGACGCAGGCCGATCGAGGCTGCGACTTCGATTTCCTGCAGGCGGTGCGATGAGCATGTTCGATGTCGGCCTGATCGGAACAGGGGCGATGGGGACACAGATCGCCACCCGGATCATCGCCGCGGGCCATCGGCTCGCCGTACACAATCGAACCCGCGTGAACGCACTCGCTGTGGAGAACGTGGGCGGGCAGTGGTGTGGCAGCGCGGGGGAGCTCGCCGCAGCCAGCCGCGTCGTGATCTCCTGTCTGCGAAACACTTTCGCAGTCGAGACCATCTACGGTGGCGACGGCCTGCTCGCCGGAGCCCGGCCCGGCCAGATCTTCGTGGAGCACGGCACCTTCGCACCGGCCACCGCCCGCGACCTCGCCGCCCTGGCCCGTCAGCGCGGTGCGGCATTCCTCGACGCCCCTGTCACCGGCGGGCCGACGGGAGCCGCGCAGGGAACACTCGCGATCATGGCCGGCGGTGACGCCGACGCCATCGACCAGGTGACTCCATTGTTGAAATCCTTCGGATCTCGCGTCACTCGCGTCGGCGGCTCCGGCGCGGGCGTCGAACTCAAACTCGTGAACCAGCTGCTGGTCGGCGCGCACATGACCGCCGCTGCCGAGGCGATCCGGGTACTCGACCGGGTGGGCATCGATCTCGGCCTCGCCGCAGAGGTCCTGCTCAGTGGATGGGCCGATAGCACCATGCTCAGGCGCGCCTTCACCCAACTCGAGCTCGACGCGGTAGAACACACCGGCGCCACGATCTCCGGCATGAATGAGGTCTTGGACCTGGTGAATCGGCTACGTGATGAAGCCCGCCTCAGCGGACCGGTGCTCGACGCCACCACCGCGTCGTTCCGGGCGGCCGTGGCGTGCGGCGCCGGCGACCTCGATCCGGCAGCTCTCGCCCGGCTCGACCACACAAGTACGGCGCAGGCGAGTCCGCGATGAGATGGGCGGCCAATCTGTCGATGCTGTACTCCCGGCTGCCGGTCGAGCAGCGGGCCGCCGCGGCTGCCCGCGACGGCTACTCCTACGTCGAAACCTGGTGGCCCTTCTCGCAATCGGCACCAGCGGTGGAGGAAATCGATCGTTTCTGCTCGACGCTGCGGCGTGCGGGAGTCCGGCTGGCGGCCCTCAATCTCGACGCGGGCGACCCCAGTGCCGGGGAGCGCGGGCTACTGACCGATCCCGGCCACGAGATACGCGTGCGGACCAATCTCGAATCGGCCGTCGAGATTCTCGCGGACACGAAGTGCACAATCCTCAACGCCCTGTACGGAAATCGGATCGACGGTCATGATCCGAGATACCAGGACCGGCTCGCCTTGTGCAGGCTGGTCGAAATCGCCGACCGGGTCGCGGAGCTGGGCGTGACGGTGGTCGTCGAGACGCTCAATGCCATCGACAGTCCACGGTTTCCCTTGACGAACATCGGCGACACCGCGGCGCTGGTCACCGAGGCGATCGCACAGAGCGGCCACGGCAATATCGGATTGCTGCTCGACACCTACCACCTGCGAACGATGGGTATCGATCCGGCGATCGCCATCGGCGAATACGGCCCGCTGATCCGCCATGTGCAGTTCGCGGACTCACCCGGGCGCGGGCGGCCCGGTACCGGCCGCATCGATTTCGATGGTGTCACACAGGCATTGGCAGCAATCGGCTATTCGGGATTCATCGGGCTCGAGTACGACCCGTCCCCACAAGGTTAGGAATCGAAAATGAAGATAGTCAGTTACGGACCCGAGCGGGCCGAACGTCCGGGAATCTTCGTGCCGGAGCGAGGAATCGCGCCGCTGGACCCACTACTGCGGTCGCTCGGTTTGACCGCGGTTGATTCCAACACCTTGGTCGCCATGCTCGACTGGCTGCAACCCGAGATCGAGAAGGCGACCGCGAACGATACGGCCACGCAGTCGATCTCGTGGCTCGACCCCGCTACCACCCGCCTCGGATCGCCTATTCCCTTCCCTGAGAAGGTGCTGGTGGCCGGTGGCAACTATCAGTCGCATGTCGATGAGGCTGCGGGGATGAAGAACGCCCCTTCCCCCTCGGAACCGATCATCATTCTCAAGCCGTCGAATACCGTCATCGGCGCGCGTGACGCGCTCATTCGCCCGGCGCAGACCGAACAGCTCGACTACGAAACCGAAATCGCCGTCGTCATCGGTCGTGGCGGGCGGCACATCGCCGCGAAGAACGCGTACGACCACGTCGCCGGATATTGCATCGCCAACGATGTCACTGCTCGAGACCTGGCATTCAAGGATGTCCACATCAGCCCGCTCTTCTCACAGATGACGCGGGCCAAGGGCATCCCGACCGGTGCGCCGCTGGGGCCGTGGCTGGTTACCAAGGACGAGATCCCCGACCCCCATCGGCTCCAGCTGCGTTGCTGGGTTAATGGCGAATTGCGCCAGGACGGTAGCAGTTCCGAGATGATCGTCGACATCCCGCACTTGATCGAGGATTTCAGCAAGGTAGTCGAGCTGTCCCCCGGCGATGTCATCATGACCGGCACGACCACCGGCTGTGGTGCATTCCAGAATCCCCCGAAGTTCCTGCGCGGCGGCGACCTCGTGCGGATGGAGATCACCGGGCTCGGCGTCATGGAGACGCCGATCGAAGACGAGAAGTGACTGCGTTCAGGGCGATTCCCGAACGATCACCGAATCCCTATTCAGGAGAATCACAGTGGACATCGAGGTCCGAACTCCCGAGAACACCTGCATTGTTCTCATCGACTACGTCAGCGGATTCGCCCCGTTGATCGCGTCGCAGACCGTGGCCGAAAACGTCTCCGGCGGGCGCGCTCTCGCGCAGACCGCCCTCGCCTACGACATCCCGCTGATCGTGTCCGTCGGCCCCGAGCACGACCCCCGGGGCGTGCTGTATCCGGAGATCGCGGAGGTGCTCGCAGACAATCGGGTGCAGCATCGCGGTCTGTCCTTCGATGCCTTCGAGGACGAGGAGTTTGCTGCGGCCGTCGCGGCGACCGGACGCCGGCACCTGATCATCGCCGGTCTGATGTCCGACGGCTGCGTCATGCATACGACCATGAGCGCCCTGCGCCGCGACTACGGGGTCTCGATCGTCGCCGACGCGACCGCCAGCACGAGCGTCACCGCGCACCACACCGCGATGGCCCGCTTCACCCAGCTGGGTGTAGTGCCGCGCACGTGGATGTCGCTCGCGTCCGAATTCCAGAAGTCGTACGCGAATACCGAGACCCTCACCGAATATCGCGCCATCCAGGCCAATATGCCCGGCTACGCGATGTTGAACGCCACTCTCGGCAACCTTCGAAATCTGGCCGCCGACAACCCGATCGAAAACCAGTAGGAGCACTACCCCATGTCTACAACCCGAACCGATCACCAGGTCGTCATCGTTGGTGGCGGACCGGTCGGCCTGATGATGGCGATCGAACTCGGCCGCCGCGGCGTGGATGTCGCGGTGATCGAACGGCGGACCGCCCGGCTGCGGCATCCGCGGGCGCTCGGCCTGCACGCGCGAACCATGGAGATCATGCGCCAGCTCGGCTGGGCCGAGGACGTCCGCCGGGCCGGCAACCTGCCGCTGGAGCGCTGGTCCAGCTTCGGCTACATGACCCGATTGAATACGCCGGACATCGGATCCATCGATCTGATGGCCGATCCCGACCGGGTCGAGCGCGCCTACTCGGAATCCCCGGAGATGATCGCTTGGTGCGCGCAGGACGTCTTCGAGCCGCTCCTGGTCGAGAAGGTCGGCGAATTCCCGTCGGTCGGTGTCACCACAGGTCTGCGCGTGACCCACCTCGAGCAGCACGAGGACCATGTCACGCTCACCGTCGAGGACGAAGCGGGATCGGTCCGGCAGATCTCGGCCGAGTACGTAGTCGGAGCCGACGGTGCGCACAGCACTGTACGCGGGCTGCTGGGCATCGACGCCCCGGTCTCACCGACCAAGGGCCACCAGCTCAACGCGTGTTTCGTCGGTGACCTGCGCCCCTACCTGGGCGATCGGAACCACATTCTTTGGTGGGTGATCAACCAGGACACCACCGGCGCGTTCCTCACCTATGACGGAGATCGCCGCTGGGTGTACAGCTGGGGATACGATCCCAACCGCGAATCGGTCGCGGACTATCCGCCGGAACGCTGCGCCGAGGTGATCCGATCCGCCATCGGCGACGCGGATGCGGACGTGGAGTTCGAACGCGTCTTCCCCTGGACGATCGACGCCGCCATCGCTGACCGGTTCCGGTCGGGTCGCACCTTCCTGATCGGCGATGCGGCACACCGGCTTCCGCCCAGTGGCGGATTCGGCATGAACAGCGGCATCCAGGATGCGCAGAACCTTGCCTGGAAGCTCGCACTGGTGCTGCGTGGCCACGCCGAGGAGTGCGTGCTCGACACCTATGACGAGGAGCGGCGCGCCGTCGCGTGGTTCAACGCCGAGCAGATTCACCGCAATGTCGAGGCGTCGGCGAAGGTCGGCTGGGTCATGACCGATCCCGACATGCTCGCTCGCATCGAAGGGCCCGACGGCGGCCCGGTGCGTCAGCAGATCGCCGACGCGATTCCCTTGCAGGAGGACCAATATTGGTCCTATGGCCAGCAATTCGGATTCGTCTACGAGTCCGCCGCCGTCATCGGCGATGGCACCGCGGCACCGGCATCGGTGGTCAGTGATTACGTCCCGTCGGCCGCACCGGGCGCGCACGCACCGCACGTCTGGTTGCGCGACCCCGAGGGTAATCGTCTCTCGACCGTCGACCTGCTGCATACCGATTTCGTTCTCCTGACCACCCCACAGGGCGCGGAATGGCGAACGGCGCTCGAAGATCTGTCGGCGCCCCGCGGCCTGCCGACCACCGGGTACGCGATCGGCGAGGGTGGCGACTTCGTCGCTGAGATCGGCCAGGACTGGCTGTCGCGGTATGGAATCGAGGCTTCCGGCGCGGTGCTGGTGCGCCCCGACGGACATGTGTGCCTGCGCGCCACCAACGCCGGCACGCCTGCTCGCGAAGTGCTCGCACAGGCGCTTGCCAAGCTTTTCCCGAGCCCGGTCGTGAACGCCGGCGCGGGTCAGGCGTAACCGGATTTCCGTAATCAACCATGTATCAACGTATTCGGAGACAGAAGTGACCCTCGTTGAACCGCCACCCCCGCGGCAGTTCGAGAAGTTCCTGCCCGCCGCGAGCGCCGTGCAGTACCTCGATGCCGATGGCAAACCCACTCCCAGCGACGCCCGCTATTCCCGTCCCGCTGATGACCGCCTGGTCGAGGTGTACCGGCAGATGGTGCGCGGCAGGCGCTTCGATCAGCAGGCGACGGCCCTGACCAAGCAGGGCATGCTGGCGGTGTATCCGTCCGCGCGCGGTCAGGAAGCGTGCCAGGTCAGCGCGGCGATGTGCCTGCGCCCCACCGATTGGCTGTTCCCCACTTATCGCGACTCGATGGCCATGACCGTGCGGGGAATCCCGGCCGCCGAGATCCTCAGCATGCTCGCGGGCGACTGGCACTGTGGGTACGATCCGGCCGTGCACCGCACCGCGCCGCAGTGCACGCCGCTGGCCACCCAGCTCCTGCACGCCACCGGGTTGGCGCACGCCGAGCAGCGCCGCGGGCGGGACACGGTCGTGCTGGCGCTGTGTGGTGACGGCGCGACCAGCGAGGGCGATTTCCACGAGGCGCTC
>NZ_JBHZAL010000058.1:0-24732 GCF_042754245.1 Nocardia sp. NPDC059228
ACATGCCCGGCCTCCACCCGCATACCCTCGTCCACGATCGGACGCTGGTTGGCGCAGGTGCCCTGGTTCGAACGCTCGAACTTACGCAGCCGGTACGAACGGCGAGTGCCATCGTCGTGCATCACGGTGATGAAGTCGGCCGACACCTCTTCCACCACACCGGGTTTCTCGTTCAGCACGACATCGCCGGAATCGATCGCCGCCCGCATTTCCATACCGGTGCCCACCAGCGGCGCCTCCGAGCGAATCAGCGGCACCGACTGCTTCTGCATGTTCGCGCCCATGAGGGCACGGTTGGCGTCGTCGTGCTCGAGGAACGGAATCATGGCGGTGGCCACCGACACCATCTGGCGTGGTGACACGTCCATGTAGTCGACGGCGGCGGCATGGACCAGCTCGACTTCGGAGTTCTTGCGCCGCACCGCGATTCGATCGGACACGAAGCGGCCGGCCGCATCCAGCGATTCGTTGGCCTGCGCCACCACGTGCAGGTCCTCCTCGTCGGCGGACAGGTAGTCGATCTCATCGGTCACCCGGCCGTCGGTCACCCGCCGGTACGGAGTTTCGATGAACCCGAACGGATTGACCCGCGCGTACACCGACAGATACCCCATCAGGCCGATATTCGGCCCCTCCGGCGTCTCGATCGGGCACATCCGGCCGTAGTGGCTGTAGTGCACATCGCGCACCTCGAGGCTGGCGCGTTCCCGGTTGAGCCCGCCGGGCCCGAGCGCCGAGAGCCGCCGCTTGTGGGTGAGGCTCGACAGCGGATTGCGGTGATCCATGAACTGCGAGAACTGAGAGGTGCCGAAGAACTCGCGCAGCGCCGCCACGACCGGCCGGATGTTCAGCAGCGACTGCGGGGTCACGGCCTCGATGTCCTGAGTCGTCATGCGTTCGCGCACCACGCGTTCCATGCGTGACAGCCCCAGCCGCAGCTGGTTCTGGATGAGCTCGCCGACGGTGCGGACCCGGCGATTGCCGAAGTGGTCGATATCGTCGACCTCGACCGGGACCTCGATGCCACCGGGCGCGGTCATCACCTTCTCGCCCGCGTGCAGCCGCACCAGGTAGTCGATGATGGTGACGAGGTCCTCCTCGGTGAGCACCGGCGAGCCGACCGCCTCGGCCGTGTGAATGCCGAGTTTCTTGTTCACCTTGTAGCGGCCGACGCGGGCCAGGTCGTAGCGCTTCTCCTTGAAGAAGAGATTCTCCAGCAGCGTCTGCGCGGACTCCTTGGTCGGCGGCTCGCCGGGGCGCAGCTTGCGGTGGATGTCCAGCAGCGCCTCGTCGGTGCCGGGCGTGTTGTCCTTCTCCAGCGAGGTCAGCATGATGCCGGAGTGGCCGAAGCGCTCGGCGATCTGCTCGCTGGTCCAGCCGAGCGCCTTGAGCAGGACCGTCACCGGCTGCCGACGCTTGCGATCGATCCGGACGCCGACGGTGTCGCGCTTGTCCACGTCGAACTCCAGCCACGCACCGCGGGAGGGGATCACACGCGCGGAATACAGTGTCTTCTCGGTGGATTTGTCGATGCTCTCGTCGAAATAGACGCCGGGGGAGCGGATCAGCTGCGAGATGACCACGCGTTCGGTGCCATTGATGACGAAGGTGCCCGTGCCGGTCATCATCGGGAAATCGCCCAGGAATACCGTCTGGGATTTGATCTCCCCGGTGTTGTGGTTGATGAACTCCGCGGTCACGAAAAGCGGTGCCGCGTAGGTCAGATCCCGGTCCTTGCACTCCTCGATCGAGGTCTTGACGTCCTCGAAGCGGGGTTCGGACAGGGTCAGCGACATGGTTCCCGCGAAGTCCTCGATGGGGCTGATCTCGTCGAGTACCTCCTCCAGTCCGCCGGCGCGCGTGGCGCCGTGCGCGGCCGTCCGGGCGCGCCAATCGGGCGCGCCGATCAGCCAGCCGAACGAATCGGTCTGCACCTGCAGGAGATCCGGAACTGCCAGGGGCTCGGTCACCGTGGCGAACGAAACCCGCTCGGTCTGATTCGAGACTGCCAAAATGCGTCCTTCCAGCACCTCGCGCCGCCCGCGCAGGCGGTCGGTCGCGGTATCTGCTTGTCCTGTGGCCGTAATTCACGCGCACCGGCGCCGGCCGTCCGAACATGACTCGACAACAACGGGTGGATGAAGCCGCACGCAGACAGCGCGACCTTCCACGGTCATTTCATATTTCGAGAGTCGGACAGCACCCGCCCAGGCGCGAAGTCTCAAATTACACCCGAAGTCAACAGATGTCGAGAGGCGCAAGAAAATCGACACCGATATTCCGGTGTCTTCCCATTTCAATAATGACACCGCGGAACGCAATTCGTCAAGTCGATTGTCGCCTCCCGTTCACAGCCTCCTGACCAGCGCGAAAGCGACTGGGCGGCAGTATGTTTCGGCCCTGCGCGCTAGGGTATGGCCGTGCGGGAATTCGTATCTCGCAAGGACCGTGACCGGGCGCGGGCCGCGTGGGAAGCGCAATCGGCCGGCCGCGCCGATGATCGCCGAGTTCACGAATCTGACATCGGGCAATGATGCTGTTCCCGGCCCGTATTCACCGATGTTCTTGCTGCACCGGCCCAGTGGACTGTTCCTGGTCGAACTGTGGACCATGATCCGCAGTTATGCCGATCCTGGGACCAGCGAGCCTTCACGGAAGCGATTGTGGTCGAGGCTGATTCGGGCCGGGACTTCGAGATCTCTTTCCACGCCTCGCGTATCGCGGTGACCGGGGTTGGAGCCGGCCCAGCGCCTACCGGGGATACGGTGGTCGCCCTGCCGCCCTGCCCAGATCCTCGACGGTAGTTGCGGCAGTCTCGAATTGGAACGCGCCTGATCGGATCCCGCCGAACTGGTCACCGGCGCTTGGAACCTGCTCGACGCCCTCGACCTCACCGGTCGGTGATTCAGGCCGAACCTGGTAGGTGCATCGCGGCGAGGCGGCGCGGGTCGGCGAGCAGGGTGACGGCGGTGATGCGATGACCGGCGACGGCGAGGGATATGACGGATAGCGGGGTGCCGTCCTCGCGCCAGGAGATGTAGCCGGGCAGATTGTCGACGAGGACCGGCTGGTGGCGGGTGACCGCGCCGGAGAAACTGCGTGCGCGCGTGGCTACCTCGGTGGCGCCGAGGGTGACGAATACGCCGCCGGGGGCGTGGACGGTGAGCCGCACATCGGGGTCGAGGACGCGGAGGAGCGCCTCGAAGTCGCCGCCCACCGCGGCCCGGCGGAACGCTTCGGCCACCGCCCGCTGTTCGCGCCCGGGGGCGGCCGGGTGCTCGCCGGCGCCCTGCACCTTCCGGCGGGCGCGGCTGGCGATCATCTTGGTGGCGTCGGCGGATTTGCCGAGGATCCGGCCGATATCGGCGAACGGCACCGCGAACATGTCGTGCAGCACGAAGGCCAGGCGCTCGCTGGGGCCGAGCGAGTCCAGGACGACCAGCAGCGCCAGTCCCACCGAATCGGCCAGGGCGACATACTCTTCCGGTTCCGTGGCGCCGTGGTCAGCGGTGACGACGAACTCGGGCAGGCCGTCGTAGGACGACTCCTGCCGGGCCTGGCGCGAGCGCAGCAGGTCCAGGCTGATCCGGCCGACGACCGTGGTGAGCCAGCCGGCAAGGTTGTCGATGGCGGCGGCGTCCTGGCGGGCCAGCCGCATCCAGGCCTCCTGCACCACGTCCTCGGCATCGGCATGCGAGCCCAGGACGCGGTACGCGACCGCCCGCAGCCGATCGCGCTGTGCCTCGAAGGCCGCGGCCACCGGGTCCGTCGAGCCGGATCCGGCCATGGCTACCGTCCCCGCCGCTGCTGCCGCAGTGAGATCCGGTTCCCGTCCGGGTCCATCGCCTCGATGCGCACCCCGAACGGATAGTCCACCGGTTCCGGATCGATGAATGTCACGCCCCGCTCCCGCATCACCTCGAAGTCCTTCCACAGATTGTCCGATTCGAGAATGAGCGGCCCGGGCGCGACCAGCTCCGGACCACCGGACGGCTGTCCGGCGGCCTCCGGAAGCTGCCACAGAATGATCTCCACGGGACTCCTGGATGCCTTGACTGTCAGGAACCGCCCATCGGGCCCGGCATAGTCCACCTGCTTCTCCAGACCGAGCGCTTCGGTGTAGAACTGCAGCGCGCGGTCCTGATCGGCCACGTAGACGGTCACATACAAGATGTTCGACAGCACCCTGTCCTCCATTCGTCGGCTCGGCGACCCGGTCGTAGTCGGTCGCCAACCCTTATGACGCGGGCCGCCGCGAGAAGGTAACCGCGGTTCGGATAACGAAACGGGCGAATCGCGGCAAAGTTGCAGCAAACGTCCGATCGGGGCGATTAGCGTCGGAGACCTGGTCTGCCGCTTCGCCCGCGGCGCCCACTAGGAGGAGGACCCGGTGACCGAGCCAGCCAAACCCTCACTGCTGTCGAAGATCTCGATGAAGCAGTGGATCGCGATCGTCCTCACCGTGCTGGCGGTGATCTTCATCGCGGAGAACCGGCACCGGGTGGACATCGAATTCCTGCTGCTGACCATCCGTTCGCCGATGTGGCTGGTGCTGCTGGTGACCTTCGCCATCGGCTGGGTCGTGGGCGTCCTGACCATGCGATCCCGTCGCTGAGACGGCCATTCTTGTGCTTCCTCTTCGGTCCGTGGCGGAAAATACCTTGCGTGGACCGGGATTCGGTCTGCTAGCCTGCTGCCTACCGTGACATCAGGCGAGGAGGTGAGACCCATGAACACTGTACCGATGTGGGGGCTCCCTCTCGTCGTCACGGATTGGCGAACGCTGTAGTTGTCGCCGGGAGCGCCTGCCTGACAAGGCAATCCCGAAAGGTGACGACGATGAATACTTCGGATATCTCTTCGCGTGCGGGCGATTCCGCCGCGATCACCCGGGTCGCGCTGACCCGATGGCAAGCCGTGGAGAACGACCTGGTGGTCGGGTGCGGTGATGTTTCGACACGACCCGACGGACGGCTGTTCGTCAGCATCGACGCCTGGCACGACGCGGTGTTCGAGCAACTCACCGCCGCGATGCTCCCCACCCTCCGCAGGCCACTGCACACCGTGGTCGACGAGAACGACGCCGACCTGCTGTCCCGGTGGGCGCGAGCCGGTTTCACGACCCGGCGCCGGGAATGGGAGTACCTGATCCCCACCGATGCGGCCGCCACCGGGCTGCATGCGGTCCTCCCGCCACCGGACATCACGATCGTGCCGGCCGGGCGTGCGGCGGCGGAACCGTTGCGCGCCCTGGACCGGGTGATCCGCGACGAGGTGGAGGCGGCGGTCGGCTGGCAGGAGATGCCGGCCGAGATCCTGGGCGGGTACGACGGTGACACCATCGTGGACCGGTCGAAATACGTGGCGGCGGCCCAGGCCGACCGCTACGTGGGCCTGCTCCGCGTGGTGCAGGTGACCCGGCTACCGCGGATCGGACTGATCGCGGTCCGGGCCGGCCGGCAGCGCCGCGGCATCGCCCGCGCCATGCTGGCCCACACCCTGTCCACGCTGCACCACCGCGGCATCGCCACCGCCTCGGCCGAGGTGAACGAATCCAACGCGGCGGCCACCGCACTGTTCGACGGCATCGGCGCCCAGCGCGTGAACAGCAACCTGGAACTGGTGCTGCGATGACCAGGACCGGCAAGGGAATTGAAATCGAGGGCACCGTCGTCGAGTGCCTGCGCAATGCCACCTTCACGGTGGAACTGCCCAATGGGCATCAGGTCCTCGCGCACATCAGCGGCAAGATCCGGAAGAACTACATCAAGATCCTTCCGGCCGACCGCGTCCTCGTGGAACTGAGCCCCTACGACCTCACCCGCGGCCGAATTCTGTTCCGGTACAGGACGTAACGGGCACGGGCGGCGGCTTCCGGTGGAGGCTGTCGAAACCGAAGTCGGAGGGCCCAGCCGCCGGGTGGGCGGCTGGGCCCTCCCACCGTGGTTCAGGCGTCGTCAGCCGATCTGGACGCGCTGGTGGCCCTGCTGACCGACGACGTGTTCATGTCGATGCCGCCGATGCCCTTCGAATACACCGACCTCTACGTCCTGACCCTCGCCGGTGACCGGATCAGCGGGCTGACCAGGTTCGACACCGCCGTGCTCCCACGCTTCGGGCTGCCCCGATCACTACCGAACCGCTAGCCGGGTCACCTATTTCAGGCGGTAGGTGTCGAGCGCGTTGGCCCGGTAGAAGAACTCCGCCTCCTGATCGGTGGCATCGGTGGTGACGATGTGGTCGATCGCCGAGACCAGCTCGGTGTAGGTCCCGGCCAGCGAATCCACCGGCATGTTGGAGGCGAACATCAGCCGCCGCCACCCCCACAGCGCCACACTCGATTCCAGCCAATACTCGAGCGACGGCCACGCCAGGTCCCGGCAGATCAGCCCGAACCCCGACAGCTTGCACAGCCACTGAGTCTCCTTGGCCGCCAAGGAGATCGCGTTGTGCCATGCGGAGCGGGCCTCGGAGGAATGTCCCTGCGGGAACCCCAGGTGCTCGAGCACCACCCGCAGCTCCGGGTACCCGGCCAGGAAGTCGATCCAGTCGAGAATCTCGCCGGGCTCGGTCACCAGATCGAAGACCGCGTCGTGCTCCTGCAGCCAGCTCGCGAGGGCATCCGCCGCAGGCGTATTCGGCGACAGCCCTTCGAAAACCCGTACCCCGCGGAACCGCTCGGTGCGGGCCTGCTCGTCGAGATGCGCGATCAGCTCGGTCGTCGGCAGGGTGGGGTCGACCGCCCCGACGATCGCGAACGGTCGCGACCCGGCCGCGGCAATGCCGTCCACCCAACGGGTTTCGTCCAGATAGGCGTGCGGCGCGGTGGTGGCCGACACGTGTACCAGCCCGGCCACCTCGATCGAGCCCAGCCCCCGATCGAAGTCGGCCGGTAGAAAGTTCTGCGCGATGTCGGGTCGTCCGGCGGCGGCGAATCTCGCCAGGCCCGGATACCAGGCATGCGCACCGGTGTCCCACAGGTGCATGTGGGCATCGACGAGGGGGAGAGAGGGCATGTGGGCAACTCCTACTGCATGGTGATGCCGCCGCTGACGCTGATCAGCTGGCCGGTGACGTAGCTGGCTTCCGGGCTTGCCAGCCATGCGATGAGGGAGGCTACTTCGTCCGGCCGGCCCAGGCGTTTGAGGGGGATGGATTTTTCGAGGGCGGTGAGGGTTTCGGGGTGATCGGCCATGGTGTGGGCGACCATGCGGCCCTCCAGCGGTCCGGGGCAGACCACGTTGACGGTGACACCATCGCGGGCGACCTCCCGGGCGAGGGATTTGGCGAAACCGAACAGGCCGGATTTGGATGCGGCGTAGACGGTTTCGCCGAAGGCCCCGGCTCGCGCGCCGTCGGAGGCGACGAACACGATGCGGGCGGCCTCGGCGTCGAGCATGCCGGGCAGCAGCAGCTGGGTCAGGCGCATGGGCCCGCGCAGATTCACCTGGAACATGAGGTCCCAGGCGAGGGTTCCGGTGTCCAGGAATGGTTCCACGACGGCGACCCCGGCACAGTGCACCACCGCCGAAACCCGCCCGCCGACCGTCCGGGCGGCCGATTCGATACTCTCCGCGCTCGTCAGATCCAGTTCCAGCGCAGTAGCTTCCGCCCCCAGCTCCGCCGCACACGCGCGCGCACCCTCGGCATCGACATCCGCGACCCACACCGGCCGCCCGGCGTCCACCAGCCGCCGCGCCACCGCGCGCCCGACATCCCCTGCCCCACCGGTCACCAGCGCGCCGGATACCGCTCCGACACCACCCACTGTCTCACCCTGTTCCGCTGTTCTCGAATCCATCCGGATTCTATGAATAGTCGGTCAGCGGGAATTGCGCGACACAATGTCCGCGATTCGGCCGCGGAAGGCCTCGGGGGAGAAGGTGACGGCGTGCTTGCGGATGGTTTCGGGGTGATAGTCGGCCGGGTCGAAATCGCGCATCACCCGGGCGAATCCGGCCACCACTGAATCATCGGAACCAGTCGGAATGTGTTCGCCGGAGATACCGGGCACGACGGTGTCGAGCGCACCGCCCTCACCGACGGCGAGCACCGGTGCGCCACAGGCCATGGCCTCCACCGGGACGATGCCGAAATCCTCCACGCCGGGCATGAGCAGCGCCCGGCAGCGGCGGTACATGTCCTGCAGCACCTCGTCGGAGGCCGCCCCCAGGAAGGTGGTCTCCGGGCCCGCCAGCGCCTCCAGCTGACGGCGATAGCGGCCGTCGCCGAGGATCACCAGGCGCACCCCGGCCGCGCGGGCGGCGCGAATGGCGAGATCCGGGCGCTTGTAGGGCACCAGCCGGCCCGCGAACAGGAAGAAGTCGTCCCGGTCGATGCGCGGATCGGGGGAGAAACGGTCCACGCGCACAGGCGGATTCACCACCGACGCGGGCAATCCCCACCAGTCCCGCACCCGATCGGCCACCGCCTGCGAGTTCGCCACCACATGCGCGAGCCGCGGCGCGGCGCGCAGTTCGTTGCGCCGGGCCAGCGCGCCCAGCGCCATCAGAATGGCCTGCCCCGCCCGTCCTCCGGCCTCCCGCGCCCGGAACGCGCTGTCCCAGGCCCACCGGGCCGGGCTGTGCACGTAGGCGATCACCGGTGCGGTGGTGGCGAAGACCGCCTGGGTCGCGAAGGCGTGATGGCTCACCACCACCGCGTCGTACTCGCCGTCGAGTGGAAGACGGCGCAGCGTTCCCGGCACGAAGGGCAGCAGCGGCGCATGCGACCGCCGCCCGCTCGCCGAGTAGGCGCGCGAGAGCCAGGTGTCGTGCACGAGTTCGGCTGCCGCCGAGCCCGTTTCGATCGAGGACCCTGCCGCCGCCACGAGTGCGTGCGTGCACTCCGCGTCGGCGATGGGCGCGAAAACCGGTGCGCCGGGCCAGGTTTTCATGAACTCGGCGACCACGGCCTCGGAGCCGCCGTATTCGGTGAATCGCTCGTGGACGAGGGCGATCCGGGGTGCGGACATCACAGCTCCTGGGTTACTGCGCGAGACTGGGTTACGGTGCGGGGCTGGGTTACGGTGCGAGACGACGCGGTGCCGCCATGCGCCGCAGCGCCGGAGCCACCGGCCGTCCGGCGAGCAGGCCGTCCACCGAGCCCTGTTCGAGGGCCTTGCGGTAGGTCTTGGCCGCCGACTCGCAGGCGTCGATGGTGTGGTCGACATCGGCGTCGGTATGTGCGGCCGAGTTCACGAACGACTGCCCCAGCACGCCCCGGTCCAGCAGTTCCTGCAGGAACAGCGTCCGATAGGGCTGGGAGGGAACGCCTTCCGGGTCCCGGGTGAGGAACACCAGGCACGACGGCCGGCCCGCCACCTCGAGATGATCACCGATACCGAGGTCCGCGGCAATGGCATTGACCCCGGCGGCGAGTCGACGGCCGGATTCCTCCATGCGCGCCACCGGATCGGTGTCGCGGTAGGTCTGCACGACGGCCCGGAAGGCGGCCAGGGACGCGGTTTCCGGCCCGTGGGTGGTCGAGAGCAGGAAGACCCGGTCCGCGTCGGTGCGCAGCCCGCCCAGCTCCATGTACTCGCGTTTGCCGGCCAGCGCCGAGAGCGGGAAGCCGTTGGCCATGGCCTTGCCCCAGCACGACAGGTCGGGGGTCACACCGTAGATCCGCTGCGCCCCACCGGCGGACCAGCGGAACCCGGTGATCATCTCGTCGAAGATCAGCAGCGCGCCGTACCGGTCGCAGAGCGTGCGTACGCCTTCCAGGAAGCCCGGCGCGGGTTCGGCCAGGGCCGTGGCCTGTTCGAGGATCACGCACGCGATCGCGGTGCGGCGCAGGGCCGTTTCCAGCGACGCCAGGTCGTTGTAGCGGAATCGCACCGTCGGAACCGCCGGTATCCCCGCGTTCATCTCGGTGGTGCCGATGAACCAGTCGTCGACCGAGAAGAAGGGCTGCTCGCAGATCGCCACCGCCTCCCGCCCGGTCACCGCGCGCGCCAGCCGCACGGCGGCCGTCGTGGTGTCGGAGCCGTTCTTGGCGAACTTCACCATGTCCGCGCCGGGCAGCAGGCTCAGGAAATCCTGGGCCGCCAGGAGTTCCAGCTCGGTCGGCCGGGAGAAGTTGACCCCGTCGGCGATGGTCCGCGCCACCGCCTCGACCACCGGCGCGAACCCGTGGCCGAGGGTCACCGAGCGCAGCCCCATGCCGTACTCGACATACTCGTTGCCGTCCGCGTCCCACACCCGGGCGCCCTTGCCGCGCACCAGGATCGGGGCCATGGCCTCCGGATACTGGTCCGCGCCGCGCGCGTAGGTGTGCGCGCCCCCCGGGACCAGATCGTGCAGGCGCGCCTGCAGGGCGGCACTGCGCCGGTAGTCACGCATGATCGGCACCCCCGGCGGTGATGGCCCACAGTTCGTGGTCGCCGCGGTGCCCGTCGAGTCCGGTGTAGCTGCGCATGGTTCCCTCCTTGTGCAGTCCCGCCGAGGCGGCGACCGCGGCCGATGCGGTATCCCCGGCCGCGACGGCCGTGTATACGCGGAACAGTCCGAGCCGGTCGAAGGCGTGTGCCAGCAGGGCCCGGGTTGCCGCCAGGCGGACTCCGTCGTCGGCGTGGGCGGGATCGGCCCAGATGTGCATCCGGGCGTTGCGATCGAACATGTCGAGGTCGAACAGCCGGGCCTCCCCGGCGTAGGCGCCCGCGGCGTCGAGGACGAGCAGCAGACCGGCGCGGGAGCGCACTCCCGCTGTGCTGCGGGCGAATTCACGCCACCAGGACGGCCCGGTGCTATCGGTTCCGTCGATCGCCGGGGGCGCCCCGTTACGCCGGGCGGCCGCGCGGGCCGGGCCGTCGGAGGGCCGGAGGCTGCGCAGCGCCACCCGGTCGAACCCGGCCAGCCGGAGCATGACGGGCCGGGTGGGCAGCGCCTGCCGCGCGGCCCGCCACAGCTGGCCCGCGCGATACCGGGCCAGGACCCCGAAAATTGTGGCTGTATCGGGTATTCCGTTCGCCTCCGGTGCTCCGGTGGGTTCGTCCGGGGGCGGGGTTCGATGCGCGAGCGTGCGCTCGGTCCACATCTCGGTGAATCCCTTGGGCGGAATCTCGGCCCGCGTCATCGACCACAGATCGTGATCGGCCCGCGCCCCGCCCACGTCGAAGTGCAGCCGCATGCGCCCCTCGCGCACGAACCCGATCTGCACCGCACCACTGGTGGCCGCCGCGTTTACCGGCGAGATGGGCGCGTTGATGCGCTCCAGCCCCAGCACCTCGAAGCTGAAGTCGAGGATCAGTCCCGCCGCGATCCCGCCGAATCCGTGCCGTCCCATCCGGGCGTCGATCCAGATTCCCATCTCGCCCTGCCGGGCCTGCTGATCGATATTGCCGATCTCCACCTGCCCGGCGAAGCGCCCGTCGATCTCGATGACGGTGGCTACCCGCCGCCCGGTGCGGGCATTGGTCGCCGCCTCCAGGCATTCACGCACCCACGCCTTCTCGTTGTGCCGGGTGTCCCAATCCAGCGGCGAGGTGTGCCAGAACGGTTCCAGGAGTCCGCGATTGCGCAGCCGCAGCCGCCGCCACTCCTGGTAGTCGGCGAAGCGCGGCAGCCGCAGCAGCAGGGTGCTGCCGTGCAGCCGCGCCGGGCCCAGTGTCAGTCGTGCCCCCGTGCCGCTCACGAGTGCGGTCGCTGCTTGCCCAGCGACGAGGTCTTGATCGCACCGTCCGTGCCCACCGACAGCCGCCAGTACGTGCCCGCCGAGTCCTTCAACACGATTCCCCCTTCGCTGCGATCGGAAATATAAGCCCCACTGTTCAATACGGCCGACAATACGGTCCCGTCCCGGTCCTGAACCTGGAAAATATCGGCATCGGGCTGACTCGCCTGCGCCACCGTGGTCCCGGCGAAGCGCGCGCCGTGGATGGCCCCGCGCCCGATGACGTGCCAGCCGTCCGGGAACGACCTGGGATCCACGTCCTGGTAGGACCCGGAGATGAGGTTGACGGCCGTGCCCTCCGCCACGCCCTTGGGGTCCACCCGCACCTCGATGGGCGGCGCGTCCAGATCCGGATCGAACTGCACATTGGCCAGATACGGCTGGCGGCAGTGGATCAGGTCCAGGCACACCTTGCGCGCGGCCACCTTGCAGTTGACCAGACCGAACTGGGCGGGCCCGCCGGCCGGTCCGCCGATGGACAGCGCGGTATCGGCCCCTTCGAACCACACGTTGGTCAGCCACCAGTCGTTCGCGGGGCCGTCCACCACCAGGTGCTTGTCGGTGGTCCTGGGATCGTTGTCGGACACGAATTCGACGTTGGCCAAGGCCAATCCGGCATTGTGGTCGCCGCCGGTGCCGAGCACCCCGATGTGATTGTTGGTGAGCTTCGAGGACGTCACGTAGTTCTGGATGCACGAGGTGACGATCCCGTACCCGAAATTGTTGATATCGGAATTGATGACGGTCGTGCCCCCGGTGTTCTGATCCAGCACCAGCCCCCGCTGGTCCAGGAATCGGGGCGCGTTGTCGCTGAGATGGTTGCCGCGCAGCACCACCGAATCGAAGGTGCAGCGGAAGCACTCCGACAGCCGCACCGCGGTGGCCTTGGGGCCGGAGAAGTAGAAACCCAGGCGGGAGAAGCGAACCCGCTGCTTGCGCTGCAGTGCGATGAAGGTGTCGTCGCCGTCGTAGTTGATGGTGGTGACATCGGCCCCGTCGCCCAGCACCGTCGCGTAGTCGGCGAGCGCCGGGAACCTCTTCAGCGTGTACTGCCCGGCCGGGATGTAGAGCACCAGCGGCTTGTCGCTGACCGCGGCGGCCTTGGCGAAGGCGTCGGTGTCGTCGGCCTTCCCGTCCCCGACCGCACCGAAGTCCTTCACATTCCGGGCCGACGGCTGATCGGTCACCTGCGGCGAACGGAATTCTGTTGCGCCGGAATCGGCTTTCGAGCACGCGGCCGCGACCGGCAGGATGGCCGCCGCCCCGAGTCCGGCGGCCAGCAGCCGCCGGCGGCGCACGGCGGCGTCCGACCGGTTGTCCGTTGTCCCCCCGTCCTCCTCGATCACCGTTTCACCAGATCGAGCGGATGCTTGACGAGTTCGCCGACGCTGCGATGCGGCCGCGAGAAGACGACCGTGCCGATCATTCGCTTGTTGTCGTGACCGAAGGTGGCCAGCGCCCCGCGCACCTGGTTGGAGGTGGTCTGCCCGAGCTCGATCACGCCGATGGTGGCGTCCACGCGCCGCGCCAGCGCGATGGCGTCTGCGGCCGCGGTGACGGGTGCGGCCTCCACCACGATGTGGTCGAATTCGCTGCGCAGCTTGGACATGATGTCGCTGAACCGCTCGGAGTCCAGCAGGTCGGGGGTGCGGAAATCCATGCCGCCCAGCGGCAGCACAGTGATCCCCACCTCCGGCCAGGCCATCACGAACCCTGCGGGAGTCGCGTTGTTGCGCAACAGCTCCGAGAGTCCCGCCGCCGCGGCCGCCGGACTGCGCCGGGACGAGCCGTACCCGGTGGTGTCGGCGTCCACCAGCACCACCCGCGCGCCGGTATCGGCGAAGGTGCGGGCCAGCCCGATCGCCACATCCGGTTCGGAGTGCGGCGACAGCGAGGTCAGCAGCAGGCTGACCAGTGTGGGATCCTCGGTGAGCCGGGTGCGCAGCCGGCGTAGCTCACCCGCCGCTCCGGGCCGTCCGTCGTCGACGATGCCCAGAATCGGGACGGGCAGAAAGGCTTCCAGCTCGGTGGAGGTACGGACTCGCCTGTCGAGTTTGTCGCGCAGGATCGCCGCGCCCAGGCCGACCGTCAGTCCGGCCAGCACGCCGAGCAGGTAGTAGCGCTTCTTCTGCGGTCCGCTGGGCTGGCTGGGTGTCTGGGCCTTGTCGATGACCTCCGCGCGGGCGGCGGGCGCGGCGTCGCTCTGAGTGACTTCGAGCCGGGAGACCAGCGCCCGGAACTGGGAGACCACCTCGTCGGCCAGGGCGCGCGCCCCGGCGGCGGTGGAGTCCTTCACCGTGATGATGATGATCGTGGTGGCCGGCGGCGAAACCGCGGTGATGCGGCCGCGCAGGTCGTTCACCGAACCCTTCAGGCCCAGCTGATCGTGCACGTAGGTGGCGACGGTGACGCTGGAGGCCAGATCCACGTACGAGCGCACCCGCTGCTGCGCGGCCAGCCCGCCCTGATAGGAGTCGTTGACCGAGGTCCCGGTGGCCATGGATACGTACACCGAACTGGACGCGGTGTACTCGGTCGGCAGGGTGCTCGCGTATCCGTACGCCGCCCCCGTGCAGATCACCACCGCGACCACGATTATCGGCCAGCGCCGCCGCAGCAGCCGCCAGTAGTCGATCAAACCCATTGCGCTGTCCTCGTTTTCCCGGATGGAATCGGTGCCCCCTGTAGCTGTTCCACCCGTCTTCGGAATTCACCAACAACCAGATACGCCAGCCATGCCAGCACCACGGCCTGCAGATACTTGCCGAGCATCTCGACGGTGCCGAGGATGCCGCGCTCGAACAGGACCGGGACCTCGATCACCGACAGGCCCAGGATCGCCATGGCCAGGTACCTGCTGTAGAGAGCCCGGATCCAGATCAGCAGCAGCACGAACGTGATCGTGACCCCCACCGCGACACCGATGTAGCCGCCCAGCACGTAGCCCTCGTTGATATTGCCTTCGGCCAGGGACACTTCCACCGTCGACATGTCCACCGAGCGCCCGCGCACCTGCTCGGCCCAGGCGGCGCCGGACCGGAACTTCTCCGCGCCCAGCAGCTGGGTGGGAATCAGGCTCTGCACGGCGTGCTGCGCCACCTGACTCGGCGTCAGCCAGGAACTCGGCCCGGCGAACCAGGAGTCGGTGGCGGCCTCGAGCAGGTCGAAACGGCGCAGCATGCTCAGGAAGGGGTGCACCACCGTCGGATACTGCGCATCCACCTGTGCCGCTTCGGCTTTGGCGGCGGCGTCGGTCTTGAGCGACTGCAGCCAGCCGAAGCCGCCGATGGCGAGGCCGGTGATGCTCAGCACGCCGACCACCTTGACGCGCGTCCAGCCGGTCATGGCGAAGCGCACGGCGATGGCCAGCGCCGCGCCCATGATCGGGGTCTTGGACTGCACGGTGGCGGTCCACACCAGTTCGCCGCAGGTGAGCGCGCCGACCACCAGTGCGGTGGTGCGGCCGGACTCGTTGCGGTAGAACACGATCAGGCCGACCGCGCCCAGCGTGGCGAGAATGGTGACCAGGTTGATGAGCGGGTTCGGGCTCTCCAGTTCGCCCGCCTTGCCGGTGGTGCCGGTGGCGTAGGCCGCCAGCCGGCCCAGGGTGCCGACGCCGTAGAGCAGGAACAGGGTCTGGGTGAAGATGGGCTCGCCCGCGAAAGGCGCTACGCGCGGCGTGGTCTCGCGCGGGCGCAGCCGCACCCAGAACACGTAGCCGATGATCAGCGCGGCGTAGACCCAGAGTCCGAAGATGACCGGTTGCAGCACCGCGGCGATGCCGCCGTCGTAGCCGTACTCGTAGAGCCGCGGATCGGGCACATTGTCGCCGTAACTGGGGACGGGCTGCACCCACAGCAGCACCACCGGCCGCGCGACATACGACAGCGACCAGTGCGCGGTCTGCGCGATCAGGAACACCCGGGCCACACCGGGCAGGAACATCGCGGCCACGACGATCGTCACCAGCGCGGCGGCGACGAGGAATACAGCGAATTGTGCGGAGGCCATCACTCTCCCATCACCCGTATGTCCGCGCCGCGGGCCGGGGCGTTACCCGTTTGCGTGGCCGTTCTTTTCGCCGTCGGCGCGGCAGATCCGTTGCGCCGTTCCGGGCATGGGCGGAGCTGCGCGCGGCTACGCTGTGCGGCCTGGTGCGCGCGGCCGCTCATGCCAGTGCGTCGATGATCTCGCGGGCGCGGTCCACGTACCGGTGGTCGCCGTGCACGATGCGGCGATGACCGGCCTCGGCGACCTTGGCGACCTGATCGGGATACTTGGCGCAGCGGCGCAGGATTTCGCGGAGCTCGGTCGGGCCGGAGAACAGGTAGCATTCGGCCTCGTCCTGGAGCAGTTCGGCGTGTTCGTCGGTGCGTTCGCCGACGAAAAGGCCACCGGCGGCCGGGACTTCGAAGGTACGGCAGGTGTGGGTGTCGCGATTGTCGGAATTGAGCAGCACCAGGTTCGCGGTGACGGCGGCGACCGCCGTGGAGAAGTTCTCGCCGTAGACCGCGCCGCCGACATCGGCGCCGGTCTGCCACAGCGCGCGCACGCGCCGCCAGCCGGGACCGCGTAACAGCATGTCCCCGTGGTGTTCCCGGGCCAGCGAGATCAGGAGGTCTTGGCGGTCGGGGCGCACCGCGCCGATGAAACCGACCAGGTAGTTACGGACGGTGCGGCGGGCGGTGAGGTGGTGCAGGGCCGGATCGTATGCGCTGCGAACGAATTTCACGTGCCGGGCGCCGCGGGCGGCCAGTTCGGGAACGTTGTGCCACTTGGTGGTGACGATGAGATCCCATTCGGCTTCGTGTGCCAAGTATTCCGGGCTGGTGTTGTACGGATTGGACACGTCATCCGGGCTGTAGTGCACATGCAGACCAGCCGGGGCGCTCAGTAGCCGCTGCTGGTCCAGGTGCACCGATTTGAAGGCGAACAGCACGTCGGGCGCGAATGCGGCGGCAGCGCTGTCGATCTCGCGATGCAGTGCCTCGACGTCCCAGGGCGCGCGGCGATGGGCGACCTTCGAATACACCCACGGTGGCGACAGCCGCGCGGGCAGCGTGACCGGGGTCGTGTCGATCACCACCACCTCGTGCCCCGCCTGCTGGAATCCGTCGGCGAGTGAGCGCGCGTTGCTGCCCACCCAGTCATCCCCGACGAAAAGTACTTTCACGCCAAATCCCCCTTGGTCAGCAGCGCGGTGGCAGGTTCGACCGGCCCGCCGCGGCCGGCTCGTTCCCGGAGCATGAGCCACCGCACCCGGATGATGTACCACAGCGCGACGCTGATTTCCGCGGAAACTGTGCCATAGACCAGGGTCCAGACCGATCCGGTCCGGGCGGCGACTACCAGCGCCACCGCGGCGACGCAGGTGCCGATGATCGCGCCGATCAGCACGCCGATGGTGTCCTGCTTGACCGGCAGCACGGCGGTGGTCACGTACGAGGTGATGGTGGTGGCGGGCAGGATGAGGATCTCGACGCGCAGCAGGGGTATCGCGCCGTCGAAATCGTGGGTGTAGATGAGATGGATGAGGATCGGGGCCAGCGCCCAGACGCTCACCACGGCCAGGCAGGCCAGGGTCACGCAGCCGATCAGCATCTGGATCTGATTGCGCCAGAACTGATCATGGGCGCTGCGGCGGGCCATGCGGGGGAGCAGGGCGAAGCCGATCGGGTCCAGGGTGGACTGGATCGCGCGGACCAGCCGGTCGCCCGCGGAGTAGAGGCCCAGCGAGGCCGCCTCCAGCACCGCGCCGTACACCGCCGCCGAGCCCTGGCCGTAACCGGTCACCAGCAGCCGGGAGGTGAAAATCGGTGCGGCCATGCGCAGGACGGCCCGCACGCCGTAGGGCCGGGCGGGCGGTCCGAACTTGCGAAAGGAGTCCCACCAGGTCAGCGCCACCGTGGCGATGGAGGAGACCAGCAGGCAGAGCACGGCCATGGAGGCGCTGGGGAATCGAGGTAGCAGCCCGACGAGCAAACCGAGATATCCGATGCGGCCCACGCCCTGATACATGGTGGAGCTGCCGAATCTGCCCTGGCCGATGAGCAGCCAGTCCTCCGAGATCGACCAGAAGCCACCGGCGAACAGGCCCAGCAGCACCATGTGCAGTTTGGGGGACACCTCGATCGCGAGGCTGGCCAGCAGCGCCACGCCGATGAGGGTCAGGGTGGTCGCGCGAATGGCGAGGTAGGTGCCGCGCAGGCGGTTCACCTCGAGGTGGCCCGGATCGTCCTCGGGCACTTTGGCGGCCAGGAACGAGGTGACGCCCAGATCCACGACCAGCGAGCCGATGAAGTAGGACGACATGCCGATGGCCAGCAGGCCGGTGCCGTGCGGGCCCAGCATGCGGGCCAGCAGCGGGACGGTGACCAGGGTGATGACGTACTGGCCGTACTTGCCGAAGGTCACCAGTCCGATATCGCGGATGATGCTGCCGATACTGCCCAGGCCGGAGGACGAATCCTTGCGATGCTTACCGTCGGCCTGGGAATGATCTGCGGCGGTGGGGGATTCGCCGTCCGTCGCGGCCTGTCGGTAAGCGCCGGTGGCATCGCGCGCCGGGCGGGTGACCGGGAGCCGCACGGTGGGCGGGTCGACCGGATCGCCGTAGAAGGTGGGCAGCACCGGACCGCGGGAGGGCGCGGCATAGCGGGCGGCCCGGGTCTCGTCGAACGGCACCGTGCCACGGCCGGTGCCGTTCCCGTGGCCGTTCGGTCCGGCGCGGCGCTGCCGCGGGCCGGCCGGACCGGAATCACCGCGGGCGTCGTGCTCGAAGGCGGAGGACTGCTGGTCGACCTCCGGAATCCCGTGCCGCATGTGGCGGCGCTGTCGCAACCGGCCCAGCGTGCCGAGGGCCTCCATCCGCACGGTGGGCGGGTCGTAGGCCGGCAGTGGATCGGTCGGATCATCCACGCCGCCACCGCTTTCCGGGCAGACCGTTCAGGAGGTCGGTCACGATCCGGCCCGACTCGGCGACGTCGAAATCGCGGGATCGCACCCGTGCGGCATCGGCCAGTTTGACGCGCAGTTCCTGGTCGGCGATGAGAGTGTCCAGGGCGTGGGTGAGCTCGGCGCGATCGCCCGCCGTCACCAGCAGGCCGTTCACTCCCGGCTCCACGATCTCCTCCGGTCCGCCGGGGCGGGTCGCGATGACCGCGCAGCCCGCCCGCATGCCCTCCACCACCACCTGGCCGAAGGGTTCGGGCAGCACCGAGCAGTGCACGAGGATATCGGCGTGGCGCAGATAGGATTCCGGGTTGTCCACGTGGCCGGTGAAGGTGACGGGGAGGTCGAGGGCGGTGGCGTGCACCTCGAGTTCGGCGCGGTAGGGCTCCTCGTCGAAGAAGGTGCCGCCGACCAGGAAGACCTCGCGGGGGAGGGTTTTCACATCGGCCAGGGCGCGCAGGAACAGGTCCTGACCCTTCCAGGGGGCGAGACGGCCGACGACGGCGATGATGGTCTCGCCGGCGGGGCGTTGTTCCTGGGGTCGTCGTTCGCGGGCGAGCGTGGATTCGTCTGCCGGGCTGTGATTGTCAGGTGGGAACTCGACGCCCGGATAGGCGACGACGGCCGCTCGGCGCCAGGTGTACAGCGAGGCCAGGGTGCCGCGGCTGTTGGCGATCACGCCGCGCGCCACCACCCAGCCCAGCACTCGGATGACGAGGGCGAGCACCCGGCCGAAGTAGTCGCGCGAAACCCGGTCGTGCACATGCCAGACCAGCGGGACCCCGGCCCGGCGGGCGGCGACCGCGCCCATGAGCATGGCTTTGGTGCTGCCCGCGACCAGGACCGTGGCCTCCAGGTCGCGGACGGTCGCGCCCAGTGTCCAGCCCAGACGTAGCAGGCCCGTCGCGCCGATGAGCAGGCTGCGGATCCCGGCCTTGTCGATGGTCATGGCGCGGGAGTCGAAACTATTGGTGACGACGCGGGTGTCGATCCCGCGCGCGGCCATCAGGCGCAGCATCGGGCCGTCTTCGGTGTAGAGCACGGCGGTCCGCCCGGCGGGCATGGCCGAGACCAGGCGGAGCGTTGCCAATTCGGCTCCGGAGGGGGCCGCGGTGTGCGCCAGGAATACGGCCTTCAGCGGTGCCATCAGTCGACGAGCTCCGCGTAGAGATCCCGGTGCCGATGCGCCGCGACGGTCCAGGAGAATGTCTCCGCGTGGGCGCGGCATTGTTTCGCGGCGGGCCGGGAGCCGTCGAGGGCCGCGGCGATGCGGGCGGCGAGTGCCTCGGCATTGCCCGGCGGGACGAGGAGCGTGGCGTCCAAATCCCGGACAGAATCGGGCAATCCGCCACAATCGGACACGATCGGGGGGCGTCCGGCGGCGAGGGATTCCAGGGCGATGAGCCCGAATCCCTCCAGTGCGAGGGAGGGGACCACAGTCAGATCGGATCGGGTGTACAGGTCGGTGAGCTCCGCGTCGGACACCGATCCGGTGAATCGGATCGACGGCTGGTCAGCGGCGAGTGCCCGCAATTCGGCCTCGGCAGTCCCGGTTCCGACGACGATCAACCGGGCGTCGGGATGCTTGGCTGACACGTCGGACCAGGCGCGAATGAGCACGTCGATACCCATCCGCTTCTCCAATCGCCGCACGCACAACACGATTCCGGTGTCGGACTCGGGCTCCGAAGTCGTGAAACGTTCCAGATCCACACCCGGCGGAATCACCCGAACCCGATCGGGCCGCACGCCGTAGTCGCCGACCAGCAACCTTTCGAAATGTTGCGACAGCACGACGAACCGGTCCGCCCTGGCATATCGCAGCCGCTCGACCAGATACTTGGCACGCACGGCCCGCGCGCCCTCTCCGGCCATCCGGCTCTCGGCCGCCCACGGCCCGTGAAAGTGCACTACCAGCGGATTTCGCACCGTCGCAGGCCCGTACAAGCAGAAGTGCCGATCGATCACGGTGTCGCGGGTGAGCCCGTCCCGGTCCAGAAACGCGGTCCGTGCGCGCTGGAGCGTCGATCCGCCGGTGGGTCCCCATGACCCCGCCCCGACCGGGCCGTCTCCGAAAGCCCTTGCGCCGACACTGATTCGAGTGTCGCGAGTCAAGGCGCCGTATAGATCTGTGAAGTACCGGTTGAGACCCCCATGAGCGGCCGTGAACCACTCCGACCCTGTCATCAACACCCGAATGGGCCGTGTCAAAACCCTCACCCCCGGGTCCGTCACCCACATTCGGACCGAGATAACGATCCGAACGCCCTTGCAGCGCAAGTGTATGCCAATCCGCGCTGCCGGGCGGGCTATCGGCCCGCAATCAACCCACCGACCAGTATTTTCCGCGCCTTCGTTTTCCAAGCACGCATCAGCCGGACCATCGAGGCGTCGAAACAGCCGGATCATCGAGTCGTCGGAACGGACGGATCATCGAGGCGTCGGAACGGACGGATCATCGAGGCGTCGGAACGGAAGGACCAATCCCCGCGCGGAATTGGCTGGATGTTGTGTCAGCGCAGCTGTCAGGCCGGTATCAGCTCGACGTCAGCCGCCCCCGCGAAAGTAATTCACGTCAGCAACACCGCAACTCGCACCGAGGAGCCCACCATGACCGCCACCCTGACCGCCCAGGACAAGCAGACCGTCCGCACCGCCGCCTACGGCGCCGTCTCCCTGATCTCGGCCGCCGACGCCGCCGGCGGCTCGCCCCACAAGGCCGCCACCGCCGGCAGCATCGCCCTCGGCTCCGCCACCGGCCTGGTAGGCCACATCCTCGCCGAGAAGTCCACCGGCGTCCGCCTCGACTCCAAATCCGTAGCCGCCCTGGCCGACCAGGTCCTCCCCGCCCTCACCGCCGCAATGACCCTCCTCTGCGCCCACTCCCCGTCCGAGGCCGCCAACTTCCGCACCACCGTCCTCGTCGCCATCGAAGCCGCCACCCACAAAACCGGACCCACCCCCACCGTCACCGACATGACCCGCAAGATCACCGCAGCCCTCGACGCCGCCTGACCAAATGCCCCCGGGGCCACTCCTCACCGGCACCGACCCGCCACCCCAACCAGGGACCCAAGCCCGGACAGAACGAATGCTCTGTCCGGGCTTCTTCACTGCGTCCCGCCCTGTTCGAAAAGCCCGTCGAAACCTGACAACGCGCCCCTCGCGAAGCCTGTGCTGAATTTCCGTCCCATGCCTCACCAGCCCGGATTGGCTGGATCCTGCGTAGCCGCATAATATTCCGTACACCCACGTGACATGCGCGCCAATGCATACACACGACCCGTTGGGTACCGACCGCTACGGTGGGTTCGATCGCGTTCCTTTCGAATTCGCGCATGTGGGGGTTGTTCATGCATGGTCGAGATAGTGGCGAGTCAGGTATATCGGCGCGGTGGGCGGCGGGTGTTTTGCTCGCCGGTGTTGCAGCGTTGGTCATCCAGGCACTGCTGATTCCGCTGCGGGCGGCGCCGCAGTTCGGGCTGCTGGCCAACCAGAGCGATCTGGAGATCTATCGCAGTGGCGCATTGCAGGTGCTGCACAACGCACCGCTCTATGGTGCGCCGGTCCCGCCGGGAGGCTGGTTCACGTATCCGCCCTTTGCCGCGGTTGTCTTCGTGCCGTTGGCGCTGATACCGGTGGACGTGGCGAAGCTTGCAGTGTTCATCGTGTCCGGTGTGGCGTTGTGGGCGACTCTGTGGCGAAGCTGCCGCGCGCTGGGTTATCGCGGTGATCTCAGCTTGGCGGTTGCGTCCGTCGGGTTCGCCTTGGTGGCCGTGGATTTGGAATCGGTACGAGGGACGTTGTGGCAGGACCAGATCAACCTGATCCTCATGGCGATCATCGTCTGGGATCTGACCCGTCCACCCACAGCACGGTTGCGCGGATGGACGATCGGTCTGGCAGCTGGGGTGAAACTCACCGCCGTCGTCTTCCTTCCCTACCTGGTCCTGACCCGACAGTGGCGAGCAGCAAGGTCGGCCACGGTCACCGCGGTCGCAACGGTGATCGCAGCATCGGTGATAATCCCTGCCGACTCTGGTGAATACTGGCTGCACGCGGTGCACGATGTCGACCGGATCGGACCGCTCACGCATCCGTTCAACCAATCCATCAACGGAGTCCTCGCGAATCTGTGGGCACCGTCGGCACCGCCCACCGCGGTGTGGCTGCTGTTGGTCGCCGCGGCCGCCGCACTCGGATACGCCGCCGCCCGGAAAGCGCATCGCGCCGGCCAAAGCCTGCTCGGCATCGTCATCGTGGGCCTGATCGCCTGCGTGGTCCCCCCACTCGCGTGGGGGCATCACTGGGTGTGGATCGCCCCGCTACTGATCATCCTCCTGCACAACACGATTCAGGCACACGAACATCGTGCAGCCTGGGCTGTAGCGACCGCGGCACTGTTCGCGGCCGGATCGATGTGGTGCATCTCGTGGATCTATGCCGAGATCAAGCACCTGGGACTGACAACCGTGCCGGGTTACATCCCTGCGATGACATCTGCCGTCGACCAGATGCCGAACTGGGTCCGAGCCATCGTGTGCGGGATACCGCCGACGATCTACCTCGCGGTGGTCAGCGCAATCCTGATGTACGAGAAGCGAGATGGACAGAACTCACCGTTATCGCTTCGGGTAGCCAATTCCGATATCAAGAATCCCTCGCCGTAGAAGGAGGCGCGCGAAAGGGTCTTCACCTCGCCGATGAGCGGATGTGTTCCTGTCGCAGGTCATGTGTGACGTCAGCCGAAGAATTCGGACAATGCCGCAGCCACCGCTGCGAGATCATCGGGGTGGTTCCCCGTCCGGCCAGCATCACCAGGTCCGCGCCGTCAAGCATCGACGTCGGCGACCAGGCCGGTGGCGCGGTGAGCGAGTATCCGGGCGATCGGCTCGAACGTGGTGGGCGGAGGAGCCGAATCGCTGATTGTGGTGAAGAATTCGACGATCGGTTGCTCGGGGCGATCGTGGATCATCAGGTCGTGGATCTCGGCGAGTACCGGTGCCAGCACCGACCCGGCGAGAGCGATAGGGGCTCATAGAGCGCCAGACGACGGACAGCTGAAGGTTTCGTTCATCGCCCCGTCCGCCTGCCTTAGCGAGGCCGGAGATCGCGGAGTGAAGGCATGGCCATACGGGAGTAGGTCTCTTCGGGATGCACGGTGATCACGTCGAGTTGCTGCACCAGCGATCCGGGCAGCTCCCCGTCTTCGAAGTGGCTTAAGGAGGGCACGAACACTGCTTCGGCATCCAGCCGGGTGATCTGTGCTCTCAGCCGCGCAAGCGGTGGTCGACCGAAGCTCGGGTCATACACGATCATGTCGGCGAAGTCGTAGCCGAATCTTGCTGCGAGCCTTCGTATCTCGGTCTGGTCCCACAACTGACCGACCCTGGATACGTCCGTTCGGAGGTAGCCAACCGCTGTTGGCTTGTATTTCATGATTGCCCCTGAGTCCTGATGTCCGTCGAGTGCGATGTGTTCGTGAATCTCTAGGTGGAACTCGGCGTAGTCCTCTGTCTCACTGCCGCACGCCTGGAGTTCCAGCACGCCGCCAGGGAACGGGAACAGCCGTGTACGTGCTGCAGGCTCGATCTCTTCTGGTTCATCGGTCATGACTGCCCCTGTCATCGCTGGTGGCAGTTCCGGAGACGGGACAACTGCACCCGGCCCCGAACGCCTAGACCAACCGTAGGAACAGCCGTGGGACACCTGAACCGTGTCAAGGACACTTCGCTCGGCAATTGAAATGCCCACAGCGTCCCCTCGGGACGCTTACCGTCTTGGTATGACTCAGCAGCGCCTCGAGACAGCGATGCTCCGGGCGGGGCTCAGCTCCGCAGCGTTGGCCGCTACTGTCGGCGTAGACGTGAAGACCGTGAACAGATGGCTTGCAGGGCGAGTGCCGCATCGCCGAACCAGGCTCCAGGTCGCTGAAGTGCTAAGGGAGACGGAGGAGTCGTTGTGGCCGTCCTCCCGGCCGGACACGCAACCGGGTGCACCTGCTACGGCAGAGGGGGCTGCTGCAGGGTTAGGTGACAACCGAGATGGCTTGCCGAGAGGCGGGCCTGAGAGGATGTCGCAGTGCCCAAGCCGTATCCGAAAGAGTTC
>NZ_JBHZAL010000059.1:0-18336 GCF_042754245.1 Nocardia sp. NPDC059228
GTCGTGACTACGCCTCCGAGCAGCAGGGTTCCATGCCCACAGCTGTTGCGTGCGAACCGATCTGAGTCTTACATCCGATGAAATTGCAATCAGAACGCCCAAATCTGCGAAATCCGGCGCCAAGGATTCACCGCAGCTGACTTCCCCTCACACGGCCGACGAGGTTCCGCCCATACCGCTGACCGAAGTGACCAGCGCTGGACGACGAAAGATCAACTGGCCGTATCCATCCGAGGCCGACCGAACGCACCGTAATGCCGCGACCCGCGCTGACCGAACCGGCCAGCGCGGGGCATCGGAAGATCAACTGGCCGTGCCGATCCAGGCCGACTGAACGTCCGATATTGCCGACGAGCGTGCGTGTGAAGACGGCAGGCGCGGATCTCGTGGTTCGGCGCACCGCGTCGGCAGTCTCGGTCTCACGTCTCCGTGTCGAGGACAAGCGACGCGCCCGCACCCGCCAGGAGCTGGGCGGTCGCCTCCCACAGGCGCCGCTCGCGGTCGGGGTCGTGGGCGACGGGCTGGACCTCGGTCAGCTTGGTCTTCACCACGAACGCGCCCGCACGCAGGTGCGACCACTGGTCGTCGAGAGCCATCGCGGCCAGCAGCGGTCCCGAGCGCCGCGGCGTCGAGACACCGGGGATTCTGCCCAACGCCCGGCTCATCGCCTGAAACGCCGCAGGGGCATCGCGGCCCAACGCGGTGCCGGGCATCCAGCCCGGCTCGAATACCGACACGTTGATCCCTTGGCCGACCTGGCGCTGCAGCTCGTGGGCGTAGTAGAGGATCGCGAGCTTAGCGTTGGAGTAGGCGACGCCCGAGGCCGTCATGCCCGGGGGCTGCTCATCACCGGCCGGGCGGGCGAGCTCGACCGGGTCGGCCCACTCAGCCTCGGCCACGTGCAGCAGCTTGCGCCAGAAGTTGGCGTGGTAGGTGTTCGAGCCGACCAGCACCACCCGCGCCGGGGCGGTGAACGCAGTGAACAGGTCGCCGATGAGCTGCGCGTGGGCCAGGTAGTTGACGGCGAAGGTCAGCTCGTAGCCGTCGGCCGAGGCTTGCCGCGTGTCCGCCGACATGATGCCGGCGTTGGCGACCAGCGCGCGGAGCGGACGGACGGCACCGTCGGTGAGCAACCCGCGCACGGTGGCTGCGGCGGCGCGGACGTCGGCCAGGCTCGCCAGGTCGCAGCCGATCTCGTGGACGCGCGCCCCGAGGCCACGAGCCTCGTCGGCGACCGCGGTCAGGTCGCGCCCCGCACGGCCGACGAGCAGCAGGTCGGGCCGCAGCCCGTCCGGACGGTCGGCCATGGCCAACACGGCGTGACGGCCCAGATTGCGGGTGGGGCCGGTGATGAGAACTGTTCCGGTTTCGGTCATGGCTTCAGCCTGCGAGCCCGTGCGGGTCGCAGCCAGTCGACCGGTTTTCGTAGGACTGCCGGGGCCAGGACAACCGGGGCGGGCTCATCCAGAATGGACGAAGTGGAAGTGTGGGAGTTCGGCCGGACGGTGCGTCGCTGGCGCGACCGCGCGGCACCCGAGGCCGTCGGCGTCCCTGCGTCTCGGCGGCGCCGGGCCAGCGGTTTGCGCCGCGAGGAACTGGCCGCGCTCGCCGGCATCTCGGCCGACTACCTGACCCGCCTCGAACAGGGACGCGCGACGGCACCGTCGATACAGGTCGTGGAATCGCTGGCCCGCGCGCTGAGCCTGGCGGACACCGAACGCGACCTGCTCTACCGGCTGGCCGGGCACGCCGCGCCCGGCCCGGACGTCGTGCCTTCACGGCTCACCCCGAGCGTGCAGCGGCTGCTCGACCGGCTCTCGCACACACCGGTGGTCGTCTACGACGCCACCTGGACGCTCGTGCTGGCCAACGCGCCCTACGACGCGCTCATGGGCGACACGAGCACCTGGCGTGGACTGGAACGAAACGCCGTCTGGCGCAACGTCGCCCGGCTGCCCTCGCGGGTCCGGCACACTCCGCAGGAACAGGCCGAACACGAAGCCCGGCTCGTTGCCGACCTACGCCTGACCGCGTCGCGCTACCCCGCCGACCACGCGCTGCAGGACCTGGTCACCGACCTGGTCGCCAACAGCCCGCGGTTCGCCGAACTCTGGGACGCCGAAACCTCGCCGTCCCTGGCCGACCCGTCCCGTCGCAAGACCATCGACCACCCGGCGGTCGGCCCGATCACTCTCGACTGCGACACGCTGCTCGTCGCCCTCGACGACCTGCGCATCAGCGTCTACACCGCCGAGCCCGGCACCGAGGACGCCGACCGCCTGGCCCTCGCCACCGTCCTCGGCACCCAGTCGCTACAACTCTGAAACGGATGCTCGGAAGTGTCGGTTGGCACGCCATCGGGCTTCCGTCCGGATTTCTGGCGCACGCCCGCTCATGCCGCATACCGCGCTGACCGAACCGGCCAGTGCGGGACGCCAGCTGGAACCTGTTGCGGCGCAGGACGTCCGCTACTGCCGATTATGGGGCGGCTCGGGCTGGCGGGGCGCAGTCGGCCGAAGGCGCCATCATGCCGGTTTGGGGGATCTGTTCGCGTTTTGTGAGGGTTGACCTTGACCTAGGGGCAACCCTTCAGCATGGCAGCCATGTCTACGAAAACTGGGGCGTCACAACACTTCACAGTTGCCCGCGACGGGATCGAGATCCCGGTATCGCGCGGTGGCAGGGGGCGCCCGCTGGTCCTATGCCCTGGTCTGCTGACAACCCAGGCCGACCTGTGTGAGCTTACCGAGCTGTTGCGCCACGACCATGATGTGGTGACCTTCGACTACCGAGGTCACGGGCTCGCGGCGACCGCTGATCGGTACTCCTTCCAGGAATTCCTGCGTGATTTCGTCGCCGTGATGGCGGAGCTTCCACGCCGGGGGCTGGCCTGGCCGCCCATACTTGTGGGCCACTCACTGGGTGCGGATCTGATCGTGAACTACGCCTCCGAGTTGCGCGGGACAGCTGCCGGGCTCGTTCTCCTCGACGGGGCGAACCCAGTGCCCGAGCCGTACGTGACCGCGGCCGACCTGCCGGAGCTCCGCGCTCTGTGGGATGAATTCGTTACTCAGCAGGAGGCGGTCGTGGACTCTCGGCGGCGGGTCTTGCTCTCCGTGCAGGACATTATGGATCTCAATCTGGAAGTGGAAGCGTTCCGGTCCGGAATTCTGGGTCGATACAACAAGATCGACTGTCCGATCAGCATGATCATGTCGACCTCGATGGCGGGCGAGGGTGACGACGAGCGAACCGTGTGGCGCAATCGGAACTGGCGTGCAGGCGTCGATCGACTCGCCCGGCAACGGCCCGAAATCTCCATCTCCTGGCTGCACGGCGGCCACGGGTTACCGTTCACTCACGCCCAAGAGATCGCTCGAATCGTAGGGACCCTACACGGCCAGCCAGTACGGTGACCTCGCCGACGCTCCCGGGCTCAGGAAGAATGATTCGATGTTGACCATCGGCGAGCTGGCGTCCTACGCCGGGGTAACGGTACGGGCGGTGCGGCACTACCACACGAAAGGCCTGCTGCCCGAACCGGATCGCGACCAGTCCGGCTACCGCAGATACGACGCAGGCACTCTGGTCGAACTCATCAAGATCCGCACGCTGGCCGAAGCCGGGGTTCCGCTCGCGCGCGTGCGAGAGCTGCTGAGCGCCGACGCGGAGCAGTTCGGCGCAGCGGTCGCGCAGATCGACAAGCGACTGCGAGCCGAGATCCAGCAGCGACAGCGGCACCGCGAGCGGATCGCATGCCTGGTCACCGGCGACAACCTGGTACTGCCGCCGCAGGTGGTCGAATTCCTCGACCAGCTACGAGCATTCGGAGTCGACGAACGGATCGTCGCGGTCGAACGCGACGGCTGGATCCCCCTGGCCGCCCGCTCACCCGAGCGGATCCCGGAGTGGGTGGCACGCAAGCAACACCAACTCACCGACCCCCATGTCCTCGATTTCTATCTCACCCTGAGCCAGGCTCTCGACTGGACCGACGACGATCCCAGACTCACCGAGCTAGCCGACAGCACCGCCGCCTACCTCACTCGAATCGCTGACGAGCACGGCGAGGACTACCTCAACGACATCGACCTCGACCCTCCACTCACGGGACTACTGGACACGTTGGCACTGAACACCACACCGCCCGCCCGCCGACTGATCGACCTACTGGCCCAGCGAGGCTGGACCGGCTGGACCAAACTCGAACGCATCAACCCGAAACCGATGCCATGACAACACACTGAAATGCCGCATACCGCGCTGACCGAACCGGCCAGCGAGGGCGCCCGCGGTGAGATCGACAGCGGCCCAGAGACATCCGCTCATGCCGATTGTCGAGTGGTGGATGCTGATCAGCTCTGGGATCATCGGGGTCGGAGTTCGACATCGGTGCCGGTGGGAGGAAATCGCAGATGACCACCTTGCGGCGGTTCTGGATCGAATTCGACACGCAGGAGTGCTCCGACGGCCTGCTCCAGCAGGGCGTCGGTGTGTCAGGCTTCGATGTGCGGGATTGTTTGTCGATGGTGGCGGATCTGGTCCGCGACCGACCGTTGCCGCCCGTGAGCCGAATTACCGTCGACATCTCACTGGCCGAACCACTCCCGGTGAGTCGCCGCTATCTCGGGGTCTCGGTGTGGCGCGGCGTGTGGTATCCACCCGTGAACCTTGAAACCGGACCGACCCGCAGCATCGACCGAAGAGGCGCGCACTGCGACTACCCGACACCTGTCACGCAATCACGCCCCAGGCGAGCTAGTGAGACCCTGTGCACGAAGGCTACGTGGTGGGACGAAATCCCGCATATCGGTAGCCTGCTGTGGCCGCTGGTGGACATGCACCGCGCCGAGTACGGTCGCGGAATGCGCTCTAGCGCAATGGTGTTGCGCGAGGTCTGTGCCACGGATTCGACCTATGGGGTTATGGTGCGCGAAGCGCTCGACTTCATGGTCGCGTGGCACCCGACACCGGACGAGTGGTTCGACCCGACCGAAACCAGGTTCGCCGATCAACGGGATCTGGACGAGTACCTGCGAGCCTTCCGCGACTACTTGTTCGGAACTCGCCCGGAACCGATCTATCCTCCCGGCAGCGAACCGCTTTCACCCGAGGACGCGTGGCTGGACGCTATCAGCCGTCTGGTCGTCACTCGCCCGGGTCCGGTCGACGCTCCCGGCAGCGAACGGCTTTCACCCGACACGGAACCACGACTTCCCAAGAACGAGTGAAATCGTCTGGGGTCCCGGAGGTCCCGCGATTGCCGCTGGGTGTGCGACCGAGTGTTGCGGAACGCGCTGCGGCCCGAGATATCCGGTAATGCCGCTGCCCGCCCTGACCGAACCGGCCAGCGCAGCGCGCCGGCGGCCGGAACATAGTGCGGCGCAGAACGTCCGCTACTGCCGACGAGCCCAGGTTGCCGAGGTACGGACGCTGAGATCTTAGGATGGCCCTGGCCTGGGCCTGGGCCGGGGATGGTGGGTGCCATCGAGACCGATGAGGAGCCGGTTGTGTCGGACACGTTCGTTGTTGCTGCTCGAATTCCTATGAAGCGGTCGGAATCGAGCAGTGGTTGGAGACACCGGCGCCGGGCCCGCGGTGTCCTTGCATGGGACGAGGCCGGATCGGGGTCAGTGCGCCCTACCCGGCGAACGCACTGACATGCCGCTACCCGCGCGGTCCGAAGCGGACAGCGTCGGCCTGTGGAAGATCAACGGCCAGCGCGCCTTCCGACCGCCGGCAGTGCGCGCTCATGTCGAGTTGAGGGCGTTGTATGCGGTAATCGACAGCATCAAGGTGTCTGGTGAACGTTCGTTCGCGGGATGCGGGTGTGGGCTGTCTGGAACCTAATGCGTCTGGTTCGCGGCGGTCGATTCCTGGAAGTCGACGAGTGCCTCTCCATGTACTTGCGCCCATTCCGTCAGCATCGCTATCGGTTCCTGGAGCGTCCGGCCGAGCGCGGTCAGGCTGTATTCCACTCGTGGGGGCGCTTCGGCGTACTGCTGTCGATCGATGAGGCCGTTGCTCTGCAGGCGGCGGAGGGTCTGGGTCAGCACCTTGCGGGAGATCCCGCCGGAGAGAGCGACAAGTTCGCTGTGCCGCTTGGGGCCGTCTTGGAGCGCGTACAGGGTGACTACCGACCACTTGTTCGCGATGACTTCGATTGCTGTGCGCGCAGGACAGTCGGACATGAACATGATTCCGGCGGGGGCACTCACGATCCGAAGGTTACCAAAGGGTGCCTATCGGATTCCTAGCGTTGCGATCATGCACATCGCAGCCCTGACCCTGTCCGTCCTGCTCGCTGTGGCGATGCTCCAGTCCGGAGTGATGAAGTTCGTTCGCCCAGCGTGGATACGCCAATTCGCCGAAGCGGTCCACCTCACCACGCCCCAGCTCACCGCGCTCGGGAGCCTGCAGATCGCCGCGACGGTCGGTCTCGTCTGGGGCATCTGGTTCCCGCCCTTCGCGATCGCGGCCGCGATCGGGCTGGTGGCCTACTTCGGCGGGGCGATCGTCGCCCACATCCGCAGCGGCGACCGGAACATGCTGGGAGCCGTGGTCTTCCTCGCGCTCTCGATCGCGACGTCAGTCGTGCTCGTTCTCAATGCTCTGGTCGCCTGATCTGGGGCGTCGGATGCTCAACGTGGGTAGCCGATTTCGATCATGTCTGGCTCCAGGTCGATGAGGTCGGCTTCAGGATTGAGCCCGGTCACCACCGTGGGCGTCAGTGGCAGCAGTGCGTACACGTGCTGGACGGCCGCCAGGCTCACCTCGGCCTCGTAGTAGTCCTGGGCCCATTGCCGGTAGCCCTCGGGCGTGCCGTCGACCAGCAGCTCGAACAATCCGTGACCGCCACGGTCGGCGGCAGACACGGCCCAGCCGGTGTCGTGAGGTTCGCGCCAGAAGCACACCGTGGCAAGGGGTGAACCGTCGTGATCGGCGAACGCAGCCTCGGTGACGTAGGGACCGAAGACCGCTGGTGCAGCATCGAGTACCTGTGGGGCGTTGGGTGTTTCATGGTCGAACCCACGGCCATAGACACCGACGGTGGAGAAGACGATGAACCAGTCATCACCGGAGCCGGTACGCATCGAAGCCATCTCTTCGGTATCGCCCCAGCGGCTGTTGAACGAGTAGTAGCGGGCCTCCCATTCCGGGCTGAGAACAGCATCGAGCATTGCCATGGCCCGACAGCGGTTACGAAGGATCGGGATGTCGGGGAGGCGGCGCAGCAGTTCGTTCACAGTGCCATCTAACACAGCACCACCGACATCTACCTCGACCGATCTCCGGCGTCACCTGAACACGGACAACGTCCTCGCAGCTGTGTACCGCGCTGACCGATCGGCCAGCGCAGAGGCGACGGAAGTTCCACTGGCCGTTGTCATCCGAGTCCGGACGAACGCACGGACCGTAATGCCGAGTTGAGGGTGCTGGCTATTCGTCGGTTCAGGCTCAGTCCAGGTGTGGATCTGCCAGCAGCACCACACGGTCAGCGGTTGGGTCGAAACCGAGTACCGGGGAATGATGTCCACCCTCTGCGTACATCGACACAGGTTTGCCCAGCCGCCGACCGATTGCGCACAGGAAATCGCACAGCGTGTCGACTCCGACCTGGCCCTGCAACTGGTGAAGATCGACATCGAAGTCCATCTCCTCGGCGGCCCAGGGGCGGAAATCACCTCCACATCCGACACGGGCCACACACGCAGTGTTATGACCTCCGCGTCGGCAGGGTGCGACAAAACCTCTGCGGCAGAGGGCAACTGCCGCTCGCGCCATCCTTCGAAGTTCGACCGACCGCGAGCGCTGGTGCGACGAGGACAATCCGATCCTCGGGATTCGGTACGACAACGTGGTGGTCGACAACGGGCCGATTCCGCCCTGGCCCTTCGGCGGCACGGGCTCATCGTTCTGAACGCGGAATAGCGGGTTCAGTACAGTGCCTCAACAGATTTCCGCAGATCAGAACGTTAGACGTGCAAGTTGGCAGCTTGTTCACAGAATCGAGTACGACCGGACGTCGATTTCGCTCCGTGGCAACGACTTGACCAGCCCGCCCTAGGGCTGACAGAACAACAGGTCGAAAGCAGCATTGACGCCTACCGCACCCGGCTCGGGGTTGCGCAGCGTTCGGATGCTCGTTCGTATGCTGGCGGCGTGAGCGATATGGCGCATTTCCTTGCGGCGGCTGAGCGGGGGTTCCTACTCGATGCGGATGATGTGGTGGATTCCTTGATCCAGGAGGGGGTTCTCTTGCCGGTCGACTGGTCCGGCGAGGAACGGACCGGACAGATAGCGCAGTTCGTGTCGGCTCGGGTGGCGGCCTTTGGGAAGGACCGCGCGGTTGTCGCCGCAGTCGAGTCCGCTGCCAGGCAAGCGGCCGGGGCTGACCTCGATCGTGGTGAGCACGTTCCGGCGATCCTGCGCGCAGTGGATGAAGCCCTGGCGAGTGCGGGGTTGGCTCTCGGCGAACTGCGGTCCGGCGACGACACCTATCGTGTCGGCGTCATGCGTCGTACGACGGCGTCGAGTCTGGCGTGGGGTCTGGATCGGCCTTCTCCCGAGTTGCTGTACATCATCGACTGTCCGTGCGGTGGCATGAACGTGTGGCAGCTCCCCGAGACGGAAGCGAAGCCTGGTGAGGGCGAGTGCGACTCGTGCGGTCGGGACTTGTTCGATCCTGCCGGTATCCCGATCGTGCCTATGGTCGTGGAGCCCGTCCGCTGAGGCGGCTCCCGCAGGCTCGGGCACTGCAGCAGGCGACCGCCGATGTTAGTTTCTTGGTCGTGAGCCTCGAGCCGGCCGGTGGAGTCGAGCAGCGCCTGTCCGATTCCCCCTATGTCGAGCGGGTCTATCGGGCTCGATCGGTTGCCGGGGCGGTAGCGGCGCGGATGCGGTCGGTGGCGAATTCGAATTGGGAACTTGTCGTCTGGCGCGACCGTGGGGAGACACACGTTTCGGTCCGCGGCCCGGAGACCGGTCCCACGGTGCTGGAGCTGGGGCCGGGTGCGGGCGAGACGCTCGGGATCATCTTCCGCCATGGCGCGTTCCTGGCGCCGATGCCGGTGCCGCCGCTGGTCGACACCGCGGTGTCCAGTCCGCACACCACGGCTCACTCGTTCGTGCTGCAGGGCGAGGAATGGGAGATTCCGGCCTACGACAACGCGGACGTCTTTGTGGACCGTCTGGTCCGCGCCGGACTGCTGGTGCGTGATCCGCTGGTCACCGATGTGCTCCGCGGGGACGGGACCACTCTGGTCACTCCACGGTCGGTGCAGCGGCGGGTGGTTGCGGCGACCGGGCTGACGCAGGGCGCGATCCGACAGATAGAGCGCGCCAGACAGGCTGTGCTGCTGGTGCAGCAAGGTATGCCGTTGATCGAGGTCGCGCAGTCGACGGGATATCACGACCAGCCGCACCTCGCGCGTTCGCTGACCCGGTTCACCGGCCGCACAGCTTCTCAGCTGCGGCGCGGAGACAGCGACGAGATGTTGTCGCTTCTGTACAAGACCGATGTCGAGGTGCGCCCCTAGGTTTGCGATGTCGCCGGGAACACCTGGCGCACCGACCATCTTTGGAGGCACGTCATGGCATTCACGCAGATCTACGTCAACCTGCCGGTCACCGACCTGGAAGCAAGCAAGAAGGTGTACACGGCGATGGGAGGCACGATCAACCCGGACTTCACCGGGGACACCTCCGCCCAGGTGGTCCTCGCCGACGCGATCGTCGTGCAGCTGATGACACGCGAGACGTTCGCGACTTTCACCAAACGAGACACCATGGATGGTCCGATCGAGGTGATCAACGCGCTGGCCGCCGGGTCGCGCGAAGAGGTGGACCGGCTTGCCGACGCCGTGCTGGCCGCGGGCGCCACCGAACCACGGGAGGCGCAGGACATGGGGTGGCTGTACAACCGGGCCATCGACGACCCGGACGGCCACAGCTGGGAGCTGCTGGCTTACAACGCGGAAGCTATGGGTGACGCCACCACGACCGGCCAGGACTGACATAGGCGGCAGGGGATATCCGACGCCGTCGGCCTCGCCTGAATGGCGCGCACGCTCACGGACGCCGTTCGCGCTGTTCAGTCCCGCGCCGATGCCCAGACACGAAACAGCGCGAGCGCCTCGGTCAGATTGCGCGGACCGCAGGCCAGGTGGAAGGTCTGCCCAGCGGTCCAGGCATGAACCCAATCGTGCTCGCTCCGGTCGATCTGCTGTCGAGGGTATTCCTGGTCTGCCAGTTCCGTTTTCTCGAGATTGATCTTGGCCAGCCAGCCGGGATTGTCGAGCGTCTCGATCCGCAAACCCCATCCGTGTTCCTGGTCGCCGTCACACTGCGCGGTGTACCAGCCCTGCAGCCAGTCGAGGACATGTTCATGCTCGGACATGAACGCCGATGCTAATGACAACGAGTTCAAAGGCGCGGAACGATATCACTGGGCAGGGTGCCACGGCATCGGCGGACCAGGATCGTGGTCCGAGTTCCGTTGCGTGTCAGGCATATAGGCGCTGCCGCGGTTGTCGATCGACGCCAAATGACGGATGCCGCAGCTGTTGTGCCTCCCGAATCGACCATCCCAACGAAACGTCCGCTACTGCCGCATACCGCGCTGACCGAACCGGCCAGTGCGGGACGCCGGCGGCCGGAACCTGTTGCGGCGCAGGACGTCCGCTACTGCCGAATGGAGTGTGTTTGAGGCATCTGGTCTACCGCACGACCGGACGGCGCGGCGGCCCGTCGCATGCTGTTGCGGCACGCCGTCAGCCGATGTCCCATCCCGCCTCGGCGGCGTGGGCGTGAAATGCGTTCCATGCCTGACAGGCTCGCGTGGCGCCGAATTGGGCGTTGAAACGCGGTATGTCTCGAACGTCGTTCACGGTCGCGCCGCCGCCGAGGGCTCGTTGAGTGTGGATGCGGAAAGAATCGCCCAGGGTTTGGTAGTGGATATCGATACTCATTGTGGCGAAGGTTCTTTCGCGGACCGTGAGGGTAGCCGAATCCATCTGCGCGAACATCGCATCCAGGGCCGCGACATCTGTGCCGGCGGGTGGGGATGACCGCGGTCATGGCGACCACCGTCGACGCCGTGCAGCGCTGTATGGACGCGAACCTCGCACCTATCGACGACGCGACCATGGTCGCCATCGACCTGCGTACTGCCGTGAACGGCATGCTCTCCCAACGCATCAACGAACCCGATATGCCCTGGCCCCCGCCGCTGAGCACCTTGACCGCTTCCTCACCAAACTCGTCGGCCTCCGTTATTCCGGATCACTCGGATAGCCGGTTTCCTACGGGTCGCGAATCGGACCCGGCAGTCAGGCGGTTCGGCCCGGTGAGGGGTGGACCTTCGGCCCTGCCGTGAGGCGGTCCCGAAGACGACGATGTGAAGAACAGAGGGGGTCCGGTCATGAGCCGGACATCGAGGCTGAGCCGCGGGACCGGAGAGGACGCGGTCTGCCGGACAGCGCAGCGGAGGCGGTGAACGGAATGACGCAGCAAGCGACGACATCGACAGAGAAGATCGACGTGAAGGGCGGCCACCTTGCGGAGAGGGTCAAGGAATTGGTCCATGAAGGCAACGTTCGTCGGATCATCATCAAGGACTCCGACGGCAGGACCGTGATGGAGGTACCCGTGACGGTTGGTGTGGTCGGCTTCCTCCTCGCGCCCACGGTGACCGCGATCGGAGCGCTCGCGGCGCTCGCCGCGGACTACTCGATCGAAGTCGAACGAGAGACTCCCGACTCGACAGAGACCGGCATCACTGCGCCGGCGTAGGAAATGCGGGCGGTGGCTGGAGGTGGACGAGGCCTGTTCGAACCGCGGTAGCTGTCTGGGCCACGAGGAAGGGACGTGAGGTCATGGCCGAGACCCGTCTGCTGGAACGGGTGACCGCTTCGGACCTGTTCCTGCTGCTCTGGGACGACTACGGCTGGTCCACCGACATCGGCGGGCTCGCCATCCTCGACGGCACGAGCCTGCTCGACGCGGACGGCAGCGTCCGGCTCGACGCGGTCCGGCGACACCTCGAGCCGAGAATGCACTTGGTGCCTCGCTTCAGGCAGCTGCTGTGCCGGCCTCGGCTCGGGCGGGGCTGGCCGCTGTGGGTCGACGCGCCCCACTTCGACCTCGCTGAGCACATCCACGTCCATGCGGTTGCCGCGCCCGGCGACCAGGACCAGTTGCTGCAGACATGCCAGCAACTGGCCCGGCGACCGTTCGATCCCGCCCGGCCGCTGTGGGAGCTGTGGCTGCTGCCCGGCCTGCCGGACCAACGGGTCGGCGCGTTCTTGAAGCTGCATCACGTCCTCGCCGATGGCCCGGCCGCGATGGCCGCCTTCGGGGCGCTGCTCGACCGGACCGCCGACGCGCCCGTCGAGGATGCACCGCCGTGGACGCCGACACCCACCCCGACCAGCGGTGAACTGCTTCGCGACAACCTCCGACGCCGCCGACGCGAACTAGGGCTGGGGTGGTCGGGCCTCGTCCATCCGAGCAGAACACTGCGCCTTGCACGCCGCGCGTTGCCGGCCTGGCGGGAGGTGCTTATCGAAAAGCCTGCTCCACGAACCAGCCTCAAACCACCCCGTAGGCCCCGAGCGCCGACTGGCCATTGTCCGCGGCCGCCTCGACGCCATCAAACTCGTCGCCCATGTACATCACGCCACGGTCAACGACGTGGTGCTGACCGCGGTTGCCGGTGGCCTGCGCCAGCTGCTGGCAAGCCGCGGCGAGGATGTCGACGGGCTCGTCCAGCGCGCGATGGTGACCATCTCCCACCACGAAGCGCGGCCCGGGGAAGCGCAAGGCAACACTCCCGGATGGATGATGGTGTCGCTGCCGGTCGGCGAGCCGGACTCGTTGTGCAGGCTCACGTTGATCGCCGCAGAGACAAGCGCGCGGAGGGACAAGCCTCGCCCCGAGGCGGGCAGCGGGATCTTCAGATTCGTTGCCGGGCAGCGCATCTGGTACCGGCTGTTTCCGCGGCAGCGGTCAGTGAACCTGGTCGTGAGCAACGTCCCGGGTCCGCCGATGCGGCTGTATCTCGCCGGCGCTCCGCTGCTGGAGGTGTTCCCCGTGCTGCCGCCCATGGGCAACCTGACACTTGTCGTCGCCGCCCTGTCGTACGCCGGCCAGCTCAACTTCACCGCCGCCGCTGACCAGGACAGCTGCCCGGACGTGGACGTGTTCGCCCGCGGGGTGCGCGATGCACTCGATGACCTCGAGCAACCGATCCTCGGGTTTGAGACGGGCGGTCCGGCTGGTGCCACGGAGTCGGTACCGACACCTGACGCACCGGTTACACCGCGTCCGTCGCCGCGCTGATCGATCCCGCCTTATCGAATCAACGATGCCAGCGGCAGCGACGGGCAAGGTTCGACGCCGTTGTCAGAGGGTGACGCTGCTGCTTAGAGCAGTAACCCATTTGCTCGCGGCTCTTCCGTGAATGCTCTTCCGGCGCAACGGCTTCCGTTACGCCGGAAGCGAGCTAGCGATCGGCGGTGCTGCGAATGCCGCTTCCCAGCGAGCGCGATTATCGCTGGCCGCCGGCGGCCTCGACCGTGGTGCCGGTGAGGTAGGAGGCGTCGGGGGAGAGTAAGAACGCAGCGACCGCGGCGATTTCATGAGGTTCGGCCAAGCGCCCGAGCGCGGTCATCGATTTGATGACCGCCTCGGCGGACGCGTCGCGCAGCGCCGGCGGGATGTAGCGGCTCGCCACTTCGGCGGCCATGTCGGTGGCGGTGCCGCCCGGGGCGATCGCGTTGATCGAGATGCCGCGCTCGGCGAGTTCGGGCGCCAGGTTGAGTACCATCGCCGAGACCGCCGCTTTGCTGGCCGCATACAAGGTGTGCTGGTAGACACCGATACGCGCGCTGATCAACGAGGTGAGCAGGATGCGCCCACCGCCGGTCATCGCCGCCGCTGCCGCCTGAGTGGCAAACAGCTGGCCGGCCACATTGGTGCGAAACACCCGTTCGAAGTCAGCGGGAGTGATCGACTCCAGCGCTCCGAAATGCTCGATGCCCGCGTTGCTGGCCAAGATGTCCAGCCCGCCGAACGCCGCGACCACCTGATCGACCAGCACCCGGGTCTGGTCGGGGTCGCTGACGTCGGCGCGCAATGCCACTGCCTGGTAGCCCTTGTCGGTCAGCTCGGCGACGAGCGTGTCTGCGGACGACCGGTTCGAGACGTAATTGACCGCGACCGCGGCGCCATCGGCGGCCAGCCGACGCGCGATCGCGGCCCCGATGCCGCGCCCGCCACCGGTAACCAGTGCGCGCTTGCCGGCCAGACGTGGAGAATCGCTCATGGTTCACTCCTCAACGAAATCGTTCGGACGAATGATTCGGTTCGAGTGCAGGACGGTTCGGTGTCTATACCTACGCTCGCCCGGAACGGGTCATCGCCGTAAGCGTCTCGACATCGAAACCGCCGATCCCAAGGATCTGGTGGACTTGCCATGGGATTACTTCGAAACCGCGATATCCGCGGGCGATGAACGGTTCTTGGCGGCACAGGTCATCGAGTTCGGCCCTGGACATATGCCCGAAGACGATGATTCCGAGTTCGCCGTCGAGGCTCGGGCCGGAAAACAACACCTTGCCGGCCAGTTGTTGCTCGCGCATCCAGGCCAGGTGGTCGTCGAGGCTGCTGTCGGTCGCCGTGTCTCGATCGCCAAGCCATCGGTGCAACGTCAGGTACCACATTTCAGCCTCCTCGGTACTCAGGCGCGACCCTGTCAACGGTGCGCCAATTCGCGCGCCGCAGACAACCCCCCGCTTCCAGTACCGGGTCACTACCGGAGAGCCCACAGACTCCAGCGAGCGGGACAAGCTGAGCCGGGAGGCCTTCTCCGTACTGCTCGTCCGAGATCGCCATCATGAATCCAACCTCTGCGGCAGATTTCGTGCTCGATCACAACGGCCATCCGCATGGTGGTGACCTACGGCGGGTCCCTGGTGTCGGTGAGTGTCGGTAGCGTCGGGGGTCGTGGAAACTGGGGAACGTATCCAAGAACTCGCGGACCGGATCGTGGCGCTGCGCGACGCCTACTACCAGGGTTCGCCGCTGGTCGCCGACGCCGAGTACGACGCGGTCGAGGACGAGCTGCGCGGCCTGATCGAGGCGCATCCCGACCTCACGCCCGACCCGAATCCGCTGGCGCAGGTCGGTGCTCCCGCGGTGCTGCACGCCCCGATCCGGCACTCGCGTCCGATGCTGTCACTCGAGAAGGCGACCAAGCCCGATCAGGTCGCGGCGTTCTTCGGCCGCTTTCCCGGGCAGCCGGTGGTGGTGATGCCGAAGCTCGACGGGTTGTCGCTGGCCCTGGTCTTCGAGGACGGGCGGCTGGTGCGTGCGGTGACCCGGGGTGACGGCACCACCGGTGACGATGTGACCGTGCTGGTCCGTGCGCTGGTCGATGGTGTTCCCGAGCGCATCGACGTCCCGGGGCGGGTGGAGGTGCGGGGTGAGGCGGTGATGCTGCGTTCGACCTTCGCCGCCTACAACAGCGCGCATCCGGACAAGCCGCTGATCAATCCGCGTAATGCCGCGGCAGGCACGCTGCGGGCGAAGGACCCGGCCACCGTCGCCGAGCGGCGCCTGCAGTTCTTCGGCTTCGACTTGGACACCTCGCCCGACAGCGGCGCGGTCGACCTGGAGGAGGGGTTGCGGGCGCTGGGCATCGCGGGCGCGCAGATGCGGCACTGCGCCGACGCCGAACAGGCGCAGACCGCGATCACCGCGATCGAGCAGAGCCGCAACGAGCTGGACTACGACCTCGACGGCGCGGTGCTGCGGCTGGCCGAGCGCGGCGCCTACGCGGCGGCGGGGACGCGGTCGAACTCCCCGCGTGGTGCGCTGGCGTTCAAGTTCGCCGCCGAGGAGAAGACCACACTGCTCGACGACGTGGTCTGGGACGTCGGCAAGACGGGCAAGATCGTCCCGGTCGCCTGGCTCGAGCCGGTGTTCGTGGGCGGCACCACGGTCACCAAGGCCACGCTGGCCAACCAGGAGGTGATCCGCGCCCGCGATATCAAGATCGGTGACACGGTGCTGGTGCGCCGCGCGGGCGACGTGATCCCGTTCGTGGCGGGCGTACTCGACGCCTCTCAGCGCACGGGCGCCGAGCGCGAGATCGTGCCGCCCACCGTGTGTCCGTCCTGCGGGCAGCCGGTGACCGAGCAGGGCAACAGCCGAGAACTGTTCTGCACCAACGTTTCCTGCCCCGCGCAAACGGTGCGCAGGCTCATCCACTGGGCCTCGCGCGCCGCCGCCGACATCGACGCCATCGGGCAGGTGTGGATCGAACGCCTCGCCGAGGCCGGCATCCTGGAACGCCCGTCGGACTTCTACACCTTGACCAAGGAACGCCTCCTCGAATTCGACCGCGTCGGCGAGATCTCGGCGCAGCGCATGATCGACTCGATCGACGCCAGCCGCCAGGTCGGCCTGCGCCGCGCACTGATCGGGCTGGCCATCCCCATGGCCTCCGACGGCACCGCCGCTCGCCTGGCCCGAGCCGGGTTCGGCTCCCTGGAAGAAGTCGCCGACGCGGGCGAGGAACGCCTCGTGGCGGTCGAGGACATCGGCCCGAAAGTCGCTGCCTCCCTGGCCGCTCACCTCACCCGCCTGCGCCCGGAACTGCGGCGGCTGCGAGAAGCCGGTGTCAGCCTCGACGTTCGGGAGGAAGACCTGCCCCCGGTCGTCGCGGCCGGCGCGCCCTTGGAAGGCAAAACGGTCGTGATCACCGGCGCCATCAGCGACCCGCGCTCCGGCGAGAAAGTCGCGCGCCCGACATTCCAGCGCCTGTGCGAGAAAGCCGGCGCGACAGCCGCGTCGTCGGTCTCGGCCAACACCGACATGCTCATCACCGGTGGGGGAGTCGGTGAGGCCAAGCTGGCCAAGGCGGAGAAGCTCGGTGTCGCGGTCGTCGACCAAGCAGAAATCTGGAATCTGCTCATCGCCGCGAAGGTCGTCTAGACCCTCCAATTGCGGGCGATGCGCGCTGCAGCATCACAGGCCGACCGGTTGTGCCAGACCGGCGACCTCCCGTGCCTACCAAGGTTCCCGGAATGCACGGCCGGACCGGATACGTGAAACTCGTTGGCACCGGCCGTACTTCGGTGCTGCCGGGAACGCCCGGGCACGGTGCGGCGCACCGCGCGCGGCACCGCCCAGGAAATACACCCCTCGCGTCACCGGTGGCGGACTTCAGACTCCCGTCACCCCGGTGGCTCTCCGTAGGACCTCCGGTGCCCAGCGGTGGCGCTGGGCAGCGCATGCAGTGCCAGGGCGACTACGGCCCGGACGCCGTCTCCGCAGCGTCCGGGCCGTCCCCGCCCGCGGTGTTCCCGGAACGTTTCCTCATTCGACGAAGCTCACTATTCTGCCGCATACTGCGCAGTTGAAATCGGCCCCGTGGTCGGCCGGAAGGTCAACGCTCCGAGGGCAACTCGGGTGGATGCTGGGTTGTCGGCAGCGGACGGAAGGGTCACTTGCCCCGCTGACCGACCGGCGGGCCTGTGTCCGCGCGAGATCGACTCGCTGAGGGTGTCCGACCGGTGGTTGGTGCACGGGGCCGATCGTGCCTGCTGTTTGCCTGCGTCGGTCCGCTCTGTTACCAGGGTGGGGGTCTTGTCGATCCGGTAGTTGGGCGTGAGTGGCCGGGTGCAGGTTCTGCGTTGGGTCTGGGTGTTGGGGTTCGAACCTGTCGTGAACTGCTGCTTTCCGCTGATATCAGCCTGAACCGGCGGCTGGTGGCAACGTAGTGGCCTGCCTGTAGCAGATGCATCTCGTGCCTGCGATCCGTGCGCCACGGTGGTTTGTCGGTGGGTCGCCGTAGAGTTGCGTTCATGAGCATTTCGATGTGTCGGCGTGCAGACCCGCACGAATTCGGTTGCGCGGCCGGTGGTTCGGATAGCACTGTGTTTGTCGTAAGTGATTCGGACGAAGGGCCATGGGGAGTGGCCCTCCGGGGGAAGGAATGAATGCCATGAACCGCAATATGATTCGCGGGGAGCATCGCGGCCCGAGGTTCGCCAAGAGCAGTTTCAGTTACGGTGGCGGCGATTGCGTCGAAGTCGCGTACCACGAAGGCCGGATCGCATTGCGTGATTCCAAGGATCGGCACAGCCCGACACTGTGGTTCACGAAATCCGAGTGGAGAGCGTTCATGTCAGGTGTGCGGGCCGGCGAATTCGATTTCGGTCTCTGACGGGAAAGGTGGTGTCGCAGCGAGTTCGCTGCGCACAACAAAAACCCCCCCCCCCCCCCCCCCCCCCCCCGCCCCCGGGAACAGGCCAAAAATTTAAGAATGAA
>NZ_JBHZAL010000059.1:18346-24036 GCF_042754245.1 Nocardia sp. NPDC059228
TTGTTTTGTTTCTGTTGAATGTGGTGTTGGGTTATTTTCTTGTTTCTTTTTTTCGCTGGTTTCGATGTTTACGGTTATTTCATCGAAGCGCCCCCCCACCACCCCCACGTGCGGCCGACCCCTCGACGGCCGCTGGAAACAGGTCAATTGGTTACGATTCCGTGGATTTCGTCCCGGAGTTCGGCGAGGAATACGCGGGCATCGGTGTCGAACAAAGCCATTCGAGTCAAAGCAGCCCAGCGGCGGCGATGGGCGTCGACAAGTTCGGGGCCGCGAGTGACCATGCTTCCCGGAATCGGTTCCGCGGAGGCGAGTGCGTGGTCCTCGTTCTCGTAGATGACGAAACCGTGCGGGATCGTGGTACTCGCCTCGATATCCTGCGGAATCACCCCGATGGTGACCGTATCGAGGGTCTCGATCGAGATGATCCGGTCCAGTTGGGCGAGGAGCACGCGATGCGGGCCGGGCCGAAAGCGCAGGGCCGCTTCGGTAATCAGGAATTCGAAGCGCTTCGCGGGGTCGTACAGCACACGCTGGCGATCCAGGCGCGCGGCGAGCGCGGCCGCCAGAGCGTCGGGCGCATACGGCGGATCGAAAGTGGCGAACACCCGGCGGGCGTAGTCGGCGGTCTGGAGCAGACCCGGCACCAGTGCGGGCTGGAAGTTCCGCACCATGTGCGCGTCCTCCTCGAATGCCCGTACGTCGTCCTGTAAATGCGGGCGCTCTGCGAGTGAGGCCGCCCAGTCCTGCACCTCGGGCGAGTGCGCCGCTGCGGTGAGAGTGCGCAAAGACTCCTGATAATTCGCTTCTGCCCCAACCGCTTTGGCCCAGTCCAGCACCTGCGGTAGTGGGGGAACCACGTGGCCGGCTTCGATCCGAGACAACGTCGACTGGCTGATTCCGACTCGTTTGGCCAACTCCCGCCCGGAGATTCCGGCCATGTCCCGCAACCGGCGCAGCTCCGCGGCCAACTGCTGGCGCGGGTGCGACTGGCGCGCAACGGAATTCGCGGCGGCTACTGCCGCCGCCGTCACGCCCACTGTCGGTTGATTCACTGGAACCATGATGATTCAGATCGAATCATCTTGATTCATACGAGTCAAGACTCGGCCGGTCGCAACGTGAATCAGGGCGTGTGGGATCGGACACACTCGTAGTCGCTCACCGCGCGCAGGCCCTTCACCATGGCGCGCACGCCGTGCTGCACGCAGAAGTCGACGAGCAGCCCGTCGATGGCCTCGCCGCGGACGTTCGGGTATTCGCCGGTGACGTTGCGGATCATGGCGATGCGCTCCTCGGCGGTGAACAGCGCGCGTTTGCCGGCGTTCTTGCCGACGCCGATGATCACCTCGTCGAACAGCGTCGCGACGCGGCCGATGATGTCGAGGTGGCCGTTGGTCACCGGGTCGAAGGAGCCCGGACAGACCACGCGCCGGATGACCGATTCAGCCATGATCACTTCGCTGTCTTCGCCGTCGTCACTGTCCGGGTGAGGGCCCGGGAGGATCAGCCGGCCCACTGCCCGTGATCCCACACGGCCGCGACCGGATGCCTCCGGAGGCGCGGCTCTCAACGCACTATATTGTCTGACCGTGCTGACCGAACCGGCCAGCACGAGGGACGGAAAATCAACTGGCCGTTACCATCCGGGGTTGGCCGAAGGCGCCGCAACGCCGGATGGCGGCCAGTTCGGGTCAATCGGCGGTCAGGGCGGTGAACGCCGTGGCCCAGTTCACAGGGGTAGGACCGTCATACAGTTCGAAAGTCTTGCCTTGGGATTCGGGGTGGAGCAGGGCCGCGACGGCTGCCTGGGCGACGGTCGCGCGGCTGACGCGACCGTCGCCGCGATCGCCCTGTTCGAGATGCGCACCGGTGGCAGGTGAATTCGTGAGCCAGCTGGGCCGGACGATCGCATAGGGTGCGCCGCTGTTCCGCAGTGCCTGCTCACCGGCTCCGCGCGCGCGGATGATGCCTGCCATGTCGGGATGTTCGGCGGCGCGGGTGATGTAGATCTGGGAGATCAGAACAATGGGGATCTTCTGTGCGGCGGCCAGTTCGGCGAGCTGTCCGACTCCGGTGTGCATCACCGCGTCGGCGGCTGCGTCATCCACGGGCGGCTCGACCGAGACGATGATGCCGTCGACGCCGGCCAGCATCCGGGGATCGAGCGGGTTCGCCAGGTCGACCGCGATGCTCTGCTCGTCCCGAGGACGCCGGGTGCCGACGACCACCTCGTGACCGAGGCTGCGGAGCAGGTCGACGGCTTGCCGGCCGGTGCGGCCCGTGCCTCCGATGACCAGGTATTTCATGAAACTCCTCTGTTGGGGAAAACCTGTCACCAGGGCAGGGGGTGGCCGTCGCGGAAGAAGCCCCCGGTGGGGCCGGAGTCGGGCAGGGTTGCGGCCCAGACGATTCCGGCCGCACCCTCGGCGACGGGACGGCCGCCGGGGCCGCCCATATCGGTGGCCACCCAGCCCGGGCAGACGGAGTTGACCAGGATGTGGTCGGAGCGCAGCTCGGCGGCCAGCATGCGGGTGAGAGCGTTGAGGGCCACCTTGGTTGTGTTGTAGGCGGGGGTGCCGCCACCCATGCCGGTGAGGGAGGCGGCTTCGCTGGAGACGTTCACGATGCGGGGATGGGAACTCTTGCGCAGCAACGGCAAGAAGGCATGGACCATGCGCCAGGGGCCGTAGAGGTTGGTTTCCGCGGCCTCATGCACGACCGCCAGGTCCGCGGTCGCCGCGCGCTGCCAGGTGTCGTAGGTGATTGCGGCATTGTTGATCAGGACATCCAGTCGACCGTGCACGCCCTCCACTTCCCGGGCTGCCGCCACGACACTGGCGTTGTCGGTGACATCCAGCAGCAACGGGAGCGCCCCCACCTCTACGGCCGCGGTCTTCCCGGCTTCCTCCGACCGCGCACCCAGCAGCACAGTGAACCCGAGTTCGGCCAGCTGCCTGCAGACTTCCCGGCCGATCCCGCGGTTGCCGCCGGTAACCAGCGCGATATCGCTCATAATTGTCGATCTTGCCGCCGAATCGCCAAGCCGTCGAGTCGCTTTCGCTCAACGGGGTCAACAAGGCCCTCGAAGCTGTATGGGTTCGGCTACAAGCGCTGGAATTTCGTGCTCAGCGTCCGTTGAGTGATCGTGCCTCGTGCACGGCGATGCCGAGCGCGCGAGGCATCGCCGTTTTCGGCCACGAGCGCATCGGCTTCGGAGGCATTCAGTGTGCCGTAGCGTTCTATGACATCTCAACCATCTGCACATGCTGATGAGCGATCAGAATGTAGGCCCGCCTTCGACCGCGGCGGCGGTAGTGACTGAAGCGGGCTTGGTGCTGGCGGCGTCGTCGGCGTCGTCGCCGGATTTCCTTTTGTGGCAAATGTTTTCGATGCCGCTATCGCGAGCGCCCCCGGAGCCGACAGGCTCGATCAGCCGATTGCTGGTGCGAGGTATTCCAGCGCATAACCATTGCCGGAGGGGGTCACGCGGGCGATGCCGGGTGAGTCGAGGTGGGCGCCGGCTACGAAGTGGTGTGGCTGGGTCAGTTGTTCGAGGAGGGCGGCTCGTGCGGCGCGGGCCTGGGACTGGTTGCCATCGAGCTCCCAGGACACGTTCGGCTGATCGAATTGGAGTGTGGGAACGTGAACGGTGTCGCCCCACACGAGAAGGTGGCCGGTGCCGCTCCTGACGTCGTAGACGGTGTGACCGGGGGTGTGGCCCGGCGTCGGGATCGCGGTGATCCAGTCGTTGATCGCGACCTTCTCCGACACCGGTACGACCCGGTCGCGGATCGGCTCGAGCCGCCCCGTGAACACCGAGGTGTCGCCCGCGCCGATCCACACGCGCTCGAGTTCGGTGAACGCCTCTGCACCGTCCGGCGCGATCAGGCCGCTCACGTGGTCCTCGTGCCTGTGGGTGATGGCCACGTCGGTGACTCGCGCGCGGTCGATTCCCGCTTCGTCGAGCGCGTCGTAGATCAACCCCATGGTGGGGTCGTGCCAGACGTTGGATGCGCCGGTGTCGATGAGAACCGACCGCGCGCCGTCGGTGACGAAGAAGGCGTTGACCGACAGCCGCAAGTTGTCGCCGGCCAGCGGCACGGCGGCCGGCAGCTCAATGAGCTCGCGCCCATCCTCGTCGCGGAGCCGGGTCGGCGGCATGTCGATGTATCCGTCTCGCAACGAGATCACCTGCAGATCGCCGAATTCGAACGTGGCATGGTGCCGGCCACTCGAGATCAAACGCATGGAACCTCCGTCGTGTTGGGCGCATATCGCGTGTCTTCGATAGAAGACTACATCTTCTTTAGGAGAAATCTAGACTGTGGACAGCAAGGTACCCATCGATCGAGGAGCATGGTGGTCGAGCAAGACGGAAACGCGGCCGGTGACGACCTGGCCGGCGCGTTCGGCGCCAACGTGCGGCGACGTCGCGAGGAGGCGGGCCTGACGCTGGAGCAGCTGTCCATACAGTCGTCGGTCAGCAGGGCGATGCTGTCCAAGGTCGAACGCGGTGAGAAGAGCCCGACGATCGGCGTGGCGTCCAGGATCGCCCACGCGCTCGACGCATCGCTCTCGGACCTGATCGGTGGGGTGACTGCTGCCGCGTCTGGTGTGGCCGTTGTCCTGCGCAAGAACGATCGCCCCGTTTTCCGTGACCCCGAAACCGGCTTCGAACGGCACATGGTGTCAGCGGCCCCGGGCGCGGGAGGAGCCGAGATGGTCGCCCACTACCTCCCCGCACAGGTCTCTACCGGGCTGCTGCCCGCGTATCCGCCGGGTACGGAGAAACAACTCGTGGTGCTCGAAGGCACCCTCACCGTCGCGATCGGCGGGATCAGCGAGACCCTGAACACAGGCGACTCCCTGTTCTTCCAGGCCGACGCGGACCACGGCTTCGCCAACCGAACGAACGCTCCCTGCGAATACATCATGTTCATCTCGCGCAGAACCTGAACCGGCCCAGATCCGAATAGCCGACCACTGTGCCGAATTGGGGTGAGTACGGTGCCCGGCGAGGCATGGCCGCTTCCATCCGGGCTTCAGCAGGATCGACGAAAACGCGCTATGCCGCTACCCGCGCTGACCGAACCGGCCATCGCACCAACGTTGGAAATCAACTGGGACTACTGATCTGAGCCACGCACCATATTGCCGATTGGCGTGCATCACCAGGCAGCGGCGCGACCAGGCGGTAGCGCGAGATGTGTGGCTGGTACGTGGTTGTGTACGAACTTGTTCTGTCCTGGAACGTGTTCTAGCCTGCGAGGTATGTGGGGGACTGTGGGTGGAAAGCTCGTGCTGAAGAATGTTCGTGTCTTCAACGGTCGTGCGATCGGCGAGCCGACGTCAGTCGTAATCGCCGGCTCGGTGATCGGTACCGATGCCGGAGACGCTCAGGCGGTCGATGGCGGGGGTGGCGTTCTCGTACCGGGGTTCATCGACGCGCATGTACATCTCGATGGCCCCGAGACGCTGGACCTCCTTGCCGCACATGGTGTTACCACGGCACTCGACATGGGCACGCTGCAGTCGGAATTGATCGCGTCTGTGCGAGAATGTTCCGGTACGACGAGCATCTATAGCGCGGGGTGAGGTTCCCCCCGGATGGTGGACAGGGGGCTTACGAGTTTCAGGCGGCAGCCGCTCGGAGTGAGCGTTCGAAGGTGTCGGGGCTTTGCATCGCG
>NZ_JBHZAL010000060.1:0-23484 GCF_042754245.1 Nocardia sp. NPDC059228
GACGAGCACCCGCTGGTGCGCGAGTCGGCGGTGATCGGGGTCCCGCACGAGGATCTGGGCCAGGAGGTCGCCGCGATCGTGGTGGTCGACGACCCGCGGCAGCTGTCGGAGGACGAGTTGCGCGATCACGTGGCCAAGCAGCTGGCCTACTTCAAGGTACCCGCCCGCTGGCTGGTCACCGCGGAACCCCTGCCGCGCAACGCCACCGGCAAGGTACTGCGCCGCGACCTCTCCCTGGGATTCCACTGAGCCGGCTGACGGCGAGACTCGCCCGGCCGCGCGTTCAGCGCACAATGCCGATCGTGAACAACCGCGTGAACAGGTGCACCGGCCGCGGACCCCGCACGGAATTCCAGGCCACCAGTGTGACCACCACCGTCGCGACCGCCACAGCGATCACCGCATGGACGAGGTAGTCGCGGGTGAGACTGATCGGGTCGCGCGGCACGGTTTCGGGGTCACCGAATAGAGGTGGTGCGGTGCCACCACCGGCGCGGGATCGGCTTGTCGCTCAAGGGTGTTCGGTGGCCCAGGCGCAGATGGCGGCCAAGGGTGTTTCGAGGGACTTGCCGAGCTCGCTGAGCGAGTACTCGATGTGCTGCGGGACGGTCTCCTTGTGGACGTGGCGTTCGACCAGGCCGTCGGATTCCATGCCGCGCAGGGTTTCGGTGAGGACCTTCTGGGTGATGCCGGGCAGGCGGCGGCGCAGCGCGGCGGGGCGTTGCGGGCCGTCGAGTAGTGCGTAGATCAGCAGGATGCGCCATTTCGCGGCGAGGCGTTCGAGGGCCTGCCGGGTCGTGCAGGATTCCTCGAGCACGTCCGGGATGACCGCTGCCATGTCGCCTCCATTCGGAACGGCACCGCGAAGTGCCTTCTATCGGTGGCCGGGGTCCGCGCCTACCGTCTGTCTCACCGTAATGCGATGAATTCGAGGACGAGGGCACGAAATGACGGTCAGCACAGTTCCGTTCGCGGTCACCCGGGACGGGGATCGGCTGGTGGGCACGCTGTACCTGCCGGAGGGAACGCCGACGGGGGTCGTGGTCACGACCGGGCCGTTGACCTCCGTCAAGGAGCAGGCGGCGGGCGTGTACGCGGAGGCGCTGGCGCGGCGCGGGTTCGCGGCACTGGCCTTCGATCACCGCACGTTCGGTGAGAGTGACGGTGTGCCAAGGCAATTGGAGGATCCGCTGGGCAAGGCCGCCGATATCGCGGCGGCGGTGTCGGCGTTGCAGGACGATGAGCGGTTCGCGGGCAAGACCGTGGTCGCGCTGGGCGTGTGCGCCGGCGGCGGCTACATGGCGCGGGCCGTCGCCGATGATGCGCGTATCCGGGCTTTCGCCGGTGTCGCCGGGGTCTACCCGGATGTGGCCGCCAACCCGCCGGATCCGGCGGTGGTCGAGCGGGGACGCCGGGCCCGGGAACGCCGGCTGGCCACCGGTGAGGTCGAGACCATCCCGGCCGTGGCGGCCGACAACGGGGATGTCGCCATGCCGCTGCGGGAGGCGTTCGAGTACTACGGCACCCCGCGCGGTGCGGTCCCCACCTATACGAATGGTTTCGCGGTCGAATCCTTCGAGCACACGGCCGGTTTCGACGTCCAGGAGGCCGCCGCGCGACTGACGGTTCCCCTCCTGCTCGTGCACTCCGAGAACGCGTTGGTCCCGTCCTGGGCCCGCACGTTCTATGCTGCGGTGGCATCCCCGAAATCGGAGCTGTGGCTGAACTCGGTCGGCCAGATCGACTTCTACGACGATCCCCGCCTGATCGAGGCCGCCGCCGACGCGGCCGCCGCGCTGTTCCGCGACGTCTGCCGAGTCCCATGAGGTGAGCCGGATGTGGTCGACACGGGTGGGGTGGGTGCTGGTCGGGGCCATGGTGGCGGCGGCCTGTTCCGCTGCTCGGGGACCGGCCACGACCGGCGGCCAGCTGCCGCTGCGCAAGGTCGCGGAGGTCGCCTTGACCGGGGGTTCCGGCCGATTCGATTATGCGAGCCTGGATTCCGACCGCGGGCTGATGTTCCTGGCGCACATGGGGGCCGGTGAGATCGTCGAGGTCGATGTCCGGGCACACACCGTGGTTCGGACTATCTCCGACGCGCCCGATGTGCACGGCGTGCTGGTCGTCCCGGGGAAGCATCGCGTCTACGCCACCGTGACGGGTCGCGACCAGGTCGTGGCACTGGACGAGGACAGCGGGGCGGTGCTGTTCACCGCCCCGACCGGCGCCTATCCCGACGGACTGGCCTACGACCCTGTGCGGAACGCGGTGTGGACCACCAACGAGCGGGCGGGCAGCGAGACCGTTGTCGACGCGGACGGCGGAACCGTCCGCGGCACCGTCGGGCTGGGCGGGGAGGTGGGCAATGTCGTCTACGACGCCGCGGTCGATCGGATGGTGGTCGCGGTGCAGGGCCGCGGCGAGCTCGCCGTCATCGCACCGGATTCGCTGACCGTCACCGGCCGCATCCCCACACCCGGATGTTCGGGGCCGCATGGTCAGGCACTCGATGCAAGCGCGCAGATCATGTATGTCGGATGTGAGGACAACGCGACGCTCATCACGGTGGATCTCGCGAAACATGCCGTGACCGACCACAACAGTGTGGGGGAGACGCCCGATGTCCTTGCCTACGATCCGGGTCCCCAACGGGTGTATGTGGCCAGTGAGAGCGGGTGGGTGAGCGTCTTCGATCGGCGGGACGGACATCCGAAGCCGGCCGGAGCCGCGCACCTCGCGGACGGCGCGCACATCGTGGTCGTCGATCCCGCCGATCATCACAGCTACTTCCCGATCGCCACCGGGAGGTCGGGCAGCGCACCCGCGCTCTGGGAGTTCGAGCCGTCGGCATAGCCCGGCATGAGCTCCCGCAGTGTCGATTCCCACTGCGAATGCTGTTGCGGGAAGCACCGGTTCAACAGGTCGGCCATGATGGCGGGCGCGGTCGAGGCACCGGGCGACGCGCCCAGCAGTCCGGCAATGGTGCCGTCCGCACCGGTGACCAGCTCGGTGCCCATGGTCAGCACGCCGAGGCGGTCGGGGTCGGGTTTGACCAGCTGGGCGCGCTGACCGGCCCGCACCAGGTACCAGTCGGCGGGGTCGGCGTCGGGGTAGAACCGTTGCAGCTGTGCGAATTTGCGGCGGCGTGTCGAGAGCAGTTCGCGAATCAGATAGCGCACCAGCGGCAGGTTCTGCAGGCCCGCGGCCACCAGCGACACGATATTCGAGACCCGCAGGGTGGTGAACAGATCGGTGAGCCTGCCGTGCTCGAGCAGCCGCGTACTGAACGTGGCGTAGGGTCCGAACAGCAGCGACGATTCGCCGTCGACGATGCGTTTGTCCAAGTGCGGCACGGACATCGGGGGAGCGCCGACCAGCGCCTGACTGTAGACCTTCGCCTCGTGCCGGGCCACGACGTCGGGGTTGTCGGTGCGCAGGAACTGCGCGCCGACCGGGAAGACCCCGTAACCGCGAACCTCGGGAATCCGGGCCTTCTGGAGCAGCTTCAGGGCGTAGCCGCCCGCCCCGACGAACACGAAACGCGCGCGGATGGTGAAGCGCTGCCTGCTGTTCCGGTCGCGTCCGGTCACCGTCCAGATGCCGTCGTCGCCGCGCCGCAGCCCGGTGACCTCGTGGCCGGTGCGCAACTGGCCGCCCGCACCGGTCATGGCCGCCACCAGGGATGCGGTGAGCGCTCCGAAATCGACATCGGCGCCGCCCTCGTACCGGGTGGCTGCCATCGGCTCACCCGGTTCACGCTCCGCCATCAGCAGGGGAGCCCACCGCGCGATCACGGCCGGATCCTCGCTGTACTCCATCGCCGAGAACGCGGGCAATGCCCGCAGCGTCTCGAAACGCCGACGCAGGTATGCCACATCCCGCTCGCCGAATACCACATCCATGTGCGGCGTCGCGGTGACGAAGGTCGTGTCCGGCAGCATGCCCCGATCCTCGAGGCCCGCCCAGAGCTGCCGCGACAGCGCGAACATGGACGCGATTTCAGCCGATTTGCTCGGATCGCCCGCATCCGGCATGTAGTTGAGTTCGCAGAACCCCGAGTGTCCCGTGCCCGCGTTGTTCCACGGATTCGAGCTCTCCGCGGCGACCCGATCGAGCCGTTCCAGCAGGACCATCGACCAATCCGGTTGCAGCGCCGCGATCATCGCGCCGAGGGTGGCGGACATGATGCCGCCCCCGATCAGTACGACATCGAGAACCGCTGTGTCCGTGTGGGATTCGGTGCTGTCGGCGTGTGTGTCCATCTGACTGACCTCCTCGGTTGCTGGTACCGATAATCGTCACGCCGCGCCTATTCATCCGTCCAATGTTCGTTTCGAGTGATTATGATCCGAATATGGATGGATTGCCGTCTGCTCAGGTCGAGGCCCTGATTCCGCTGCTGGCCGCGTTCGACGCGGCCGCGGCGGAGGGGCACATCACACGCGCGGCGCAGCGGCTCGGCGTGCCGCAGTCGTCGCTGAGCCGCCGGTTGAAAGCGGTCGAGCAGGCCGTCGGGGTGAAGTTGTTCCAACCGGTCGGTCGCCGAGTTGCGCTCACCGCCGCGGGCCAGGAGCTGTTCGACCGCACGCGCGGACTGGTCCAGGCGCTCGGCGACGCGGTCGACGTGGTCCGCAGCGACGCCGATCCGGAGAGCGGCCTGGTCCGCTTCGGCTTCCCCTTCACCCTGGGCCCGGTCAGCATCCCGTCACTGCTGGCCGACTTCCACGCGGGCGCACCCCGCATCCGCCTGAGTCTGGTGCAGGCGCACGGCACCGCCCTGGTCGAGATGGTCCGCGAGGGTCGCCTCGATCTGGCCATCACCATCCCCGCGCCCGAGGACCTGCCCGCGACCATCCTCGGGTTCCAGCGCCTGCACCTCTATGTCGCGAACGCCCACCCGCTCGCGACCCGGGGACTGGTCGATCTCGCCGAACTCGCCGACGAGCCGTTCATCGCCAATCCGCCGACCTATCACCTGCGCCGGCTCGTCGACTCCTGGTGCGCCGACGCCGGATTCACCCCGGATGTCGGCTTCGAGATCACCGAGTTCGAAACCCTGCGCGCCCTGGTCGCCCAGAACCTCGGCATCGCGGTGCTCCCGGCCCCGGAGACCCCGCACCCCGGCCTCACGCGTGTCCCCCTGACCGGGGAGCGGGAGCGCAGCATCGGCCTGGTCTCCGGCAATCACCGTCCGACGCCCGCCGTGGCGCGCCTGCGCGATCATGTTGCGGCGCATGCCATGTCGTACCTCGAGCACGCGCGCGAGACCGTGGTCAGGAGCCGCTGGGAAGCGGATTTCCCGGGTTGACGTCGAGCACCTTGCCGGGGTTGAGCAGTCCCAGCGGGTCGAGCGCCCGCTTCACCGCCGCCATCAGATCCACCGCGGCCCCGTGCTCTTCCCGTAGATACTTCTTCTTGGCCAGCCCGATCCCGTGCTCACCGGTGGCGGTGCCGCCGACCTCGAGCGCATGTCGCACCACCAGATCCGAGAACCGCTGCGCCGCCTCGTATTCGGCCTCGGTATAGGGAACGATGGTGTGGACGTTCCCGTCCCCGATATGCCCCGCGACGGTGATGTTCAGCCCGAGTTCGGCCCCCAGCCGGGTGGCGGTCTCCACGGCCCCCGCGATCCGCGAATAGGGCACGGCGGTATCGGTGATCATGAACCGGCAGCCGGGATTGCTCGCCTTGACCGCGAAGTAGAGATTGTGCCGATCCTCCCAGAGCGCGTGCCGATCCCCGTGCGTGCATGCGGTCGCCACCTCGATCGCATCGTGTGCGGCGGCGATCCGCCCGATCTCCTGCTCATTCGCCGCGACGGCCGCGGACGAACCGGATTCGATGTCGATGAACAGGGCGGGTGTCTCGGCGTACGCGGTACCGCGGAACATGTTGATGGCCGCCATGCTCGGCGCGTCCACCAGTTCCAGCCGGCTCACCGGCAGCGCCGCGCCCAGCATCTCGACCGCGGTGTCCACGGCATCGGCCACCGTCGGGAACGAAATGCGCAGCGAGTGAATCCATTCCGGAATCGGATGCAGCTTCACGGTCAGCTCGGTGATGATCCCGAGCGTGCCCGCCGACCCGATGAGCAGGTCCTTCAGGTCGTATCCGCTCGAGGATTTGCGCACTGCGCGCCCGATCCGGGTGACGGTGCCGTCGGCGAACACCGCCTGCAGCGCGAGCACATTGGCCCGCATGCCGCCGTACCGGACGGTGGTGGTGCCGCTGGCATTGGTGGCCGCCATCCCGCCCAGTGACGCGTCGGCACCGGGATCCACCGTGAACTGCAGCCCGAATTCGGCGGCCGCCGCATTGAGCCGGGTCCGGCTGACGCCGGGCTGCACGGTGGCGGTGAAGTCGCCGGGGGAGATGTCGAGGATCTTGTCGGCCTGGGTGAAGTCCAGGATCAGCTCGTCACCTCGGGCCAGGAGATGCCCTTCCAGGCTGGTCCCGGCCCCGCGCGCAATCAGGGGCGTGCGGTGCTCCCGGGCCCAGTCGACCACGGTCACCACGTCTTCGGCGGTGACCGGATAGACCACGCCGCGGGGACGCCGCCCAGCCCGGCCGGTCTCGTCGACCGTGAATTGGTCGAGGACCACCGGACGAGTGTCGATCTCGAGCATGTGGTCCTCCGCAGCGGCGAGTGGCTACTCCTGGTACGTCCTGAGAATACGGCGGATCGACGGGGTGACCGGCAGTTCACCACTGAGCGGGACCCACCGGTACTCGGCGTAGTTCGTGACCCGCACCGGCCCAGCACTCGCCACCGAGGCCGCGAAATGTTCTCTGCGGACCCGCTTTCCGGCACTCGAGAGGTAGTCGAAGCTGCCGAGGTGGCGCACGACGTCGACCACCGCGAGCCCGGTCTCCTCCCGCACCGCCCGCACCACCGCGCCGGCCAGCGACTCGCCCGGGCGGACCACCGTCCCGGGCAGGTGTAGCGGACTGCGTCCCTCGACGTGCTCCTCGTGCTCGAGCATCAGCACCGCGTCATTGTGTTCGACAACCACTCCCACCCGTAGCGCGACCCCGTCGGCGGCCGCCCGCTCCCGGAGTTCTTCCAGCACCGTCTCGCCGATGGATTGCCTGGGCGAAACCTCGAAATCCCACACGTCACACCACATCCCGTATCACCGGACACCGTCGACCGATACCGACAACGCTACCGGCGCAGAAGCGGTCGGCGGCAGAGACATTCGCAAGATTAGACGCATCTTCGCCCGGCGCATCGGTGCTCCGGAAACTTTCTGGTACCGATCGAATCCTTCCGCCGGTCCGATGGGAAGCTGAGGGTGTGCCCGCCTACGAGAGGAGTCACCGATGAAGGTATTCCAGATCGGAGCGGCCGGCGGTATCGGACGCCGTCTGTCGACGCTGCTGACCGCACGCGGTGACGAGGTCACCGGCATGCACCGCAACCCGGACCAGGCGGCGACGATCGCCGCGACCGGCGCGAACCCGGTGGCCGGCGACCTGGTCACCGATTCGGTGGACGAACTGGCCGCCAAATTCCACGGCCACGACGCCATCGTCTTCTCCGCGGGCGCGCACGGCACCGGGATGGACCAGACCTCGCTGATCGATGGCAGGGGACTGGAAAAGTCGGCCGATGCCGCACGATTTGCCGGTGTTGCCCGTTTCGTTCTGGTGTCCGTGTTCCCCGACGCGGGTCGCGATCTCAAAACAACACCCGCCTTCGAGCACTACATGCGCGTGAAGAAGATGGCCGACGCCTACCTCGTCGCCACCGACCTCGACTGGCTCATCGTGCGTCCCGGCACACTGCGCAACGAACCCGGAAAAGGCCTGGTCACGGCCGGACTGGCAATCGAATACGGCGACGTCCACCGCGACGACGTCGCCGCCTTCATCGACGTCGCCCTGCACCGCCCGGCCCTCAACCGCGTCATCATCGAACTGACCGACGGTCACACCCCCGTCGCCGACGCCGTCGAACTGGTCCTCGACCACGCCACCACGGCCAGGAAATAGCCGAAAGCCACATTTCACGACCGAAATTCGCGCCGCGATCGGATCCGGGTGCGGCAATTGCGCGAGATACCTGGAATAGTTGGGGCGGAACGCACAGGACCAAGGCGAAAGCGGGGATGTTGGTGACTTCGACTGACGGTGTGAGCGGGGTAAGCACGGTGAAGGATGCACCGCCCTCGCCTCCGAACACCCTCGAGCGCGATGTCCAGACCCTGGAAAAGGCGATCTACGAAGTCAAGCGGGTGATCGTCGGTCAGGATCGGCTGGTCGAGCGGCTGTTGGTCGGTGTCCTCGCCAAGGGGCACGTGCTGCTGGAGGGCGTGCCGGGTATCGCCAAGACCCTGGCCGTGGAGACCTTCGCGAAGGTGGTGGGCGGCAGCTTCTCGCGCGTGCAGTTCACCCCGGACCTGGTGCCCACCGACCTCGTGGGTACCCGCATCTACCGGCAGGGCCGCGAGGAGTTCGACACCGAGCTGGGCCCGGTGGTCGCCAACTTCGTGCTCGCCGACGAGATCAACCGCGCGCCCGCCAAGGTGCAGTCCGCACTGCTCGAGGTGATGGCCGAGCGGCACGTGTCCATCGGCGGCAAGACCTACCCGATGCCGAATCCGTTCCTGGTCATGGCGACCCAGAACCCGATCGAGTCGGAGGGCGTGTACCCGCTGCCCGAGGCGCAGCGCGACCGCTTCCTGTTCAAGGTCGTCGTCGACTACCCCTCCGTCGAGGAGGAGCGCGAGATCATCTACCGGATGGGTGTCACCCCGCCGGAGGCCAAGCGGGTGCTCGATCCGGAGGAGCTGGTCCGGCTGCAGAGCGTGGCCGCCAATACGTTCGTCCACCACGCGCTGGTCGACTACGTGGTCCGCGTGATCGCCGCGACCCGCAAGCCCGCCGACTTCGGTATGCAGGACGTGGCCGGCTGGATCTCCTACGGCGCCTCGCCGCGCGCCTCGCTCGGCATCATCGCCGCGGCCCGCGCGGTCGCGCTGATCCGCGGCCGCGACTATGTGGTCCCGCAGGATGTCGTCGAGGTGATTCCCGATGTGCTGCGCCACCGCCTGGTGCTGTCCTACGACGCCCTCGCCGACGAGGTCAGCCCCGACGACGTGATCAAGCGCGTGCTGCAGACCGTCGGCCTGCCGCAGGTCGCCGCCCAGGCCAATGCCCCGGCCGGCGCCCCCGCGCCGATGCCCGCCCCGGCGCAGCCGCCGGTGCTGAGCCCGCACGGCGCCCCGCAGCAGCCCGGCGTGCCCACCCAGGGCATTCCGCAGCCGCCGCAGCAGGGTATTCCGCAGCCCAACGGTCAGGTGTCCGGAGTTCCCGGTCAGCCCCAGCCGAAGTGAGGCCGGTCTCGGAATCGATTGCGCCCGTGACGATCTCACCCCCCAGCGGCTCCACGCACGCCCCGCCCTCGTTCCGGCAGGGGCAGCTGACCGACCCGCGGTTGTCGGCGGCGTTGAAGACGCTCGAACTCACCGTGCGCCGGCGTCTGGACGGCGTGCTGCACGGTGACCACCTGGGCCTGATCCCCGGCCCCGGCTCCGAACCCGGTGACGCCCGCATGTATCAGCCGGGCGACGATGTGCGGCAGATGGATTGGTCGGTCACCGCCCGTACCACCCATCCGCACGTGCGGCAGATGATCGCCGACCGCGAACTCGAGACCTGGCTGGTCATCGACCTGTCGGCCAGTGTCGACTTCGGTACCGCGCTGTGCGAGAAGCGGGATCTGGTGGTCGCCGCGGCGGCCGCGGTCACGCATCTGACCAGTGGCGGCGGCAACCGGATCGGCGCGGTGGTGGCCAATGGCCAGCAGCTGATCCGGATCCCGGCCCGCAGCGGCCGCGTGCACGAGCAGGCGATGTTGCGCAAGATCGCGACCACCCCGCACGCTCCCGACGGGGTGCGCGGTGATCTGCGCGGGGCCATCGAGGCCCTGCGCCGCCCGCAGCGCAAACGCGGTCTGGCCGTGGTCGTCTCCGATTTCCTCGGGGACATCGACTGGCAGCGTTCGCTGCGCGCCATCTCCGGCCGCCACGACCTGCTCGGCGTCGAGGTGCTCGACCCGCGCGATCTGGAGTTGCCGGACGTCGGCGATGTGGTCCTGCACGACCCGGAGTCGGGCCGGACCCGGGAATTCAGTGTGACCCCCACGCTCCGTACCGATTTCGCGCGCGCCGCGCAGCGTCATCGCGACCAGGTCGAGCAGGCGCTGCGCAGCTGCGGTGCGCCGGTGATGACCCTGCGCACCGATCGCGACTGGATCGCGGACGTGGTCAGATTCGTGTCGACCCGGCGCCACACCTTCGGCGCCCCGACTGCCGGGCGGGTGCCGCGACAGTGAGCATTGGCAATGTCACTTTGAGCCTTTCGCATTTCACGGCGCAGTACTGGCTGGGATTCCTGGCCGTGCTGGCCGCGATCGCGCTGATCTACATCCTGATCCAGCAGCGGCGGCGAAAGCACATGCTGCGCTTCGCCAATATGGATCTGCTGGAGAAGGTCGCACCCTCGCAGCCCAAGCCGTGGCGGCACATTCCGGTGGCGCTCACCCTGGTGGGCCTGATTTTCCTGACCTTCGCCGCCGCCGGTCCGACCGCGGCCAAGAAGGTGCCGCGCAACCGGGCCACGGTCATCCTGGTGATCGACGTGTCGCTGTCCATGGAGGCGACCGACGTGCCGCCCAGTCGAATTCAGGTGGCCAAGAAGGCCGCCAAGGAGTTCGCGGACAATCTGACGCCCGGTATCAACCTGGGTCTGGTCACCTTCGCCGGTACCGCGTCGGTGCAGGTGTCGCCGACGACCAATCGGGAAGCGGTCAAGGCGGCCATCGACAATATGAAGCTGGCCGAGCGCACCGCCACCGGCGAGGGCATTCTCACCGCCCTGCAGTCGATCGACACACTGGCGTCGGTGCTGGGCGGCGCGGAGAAGCCGCCGCCGGCCCAGATCGTCATGATGTCCGACGGTAAGCAGACCGTTCCGGACGACAAGGACGTCGAGAACCCTCGCCACGGCTTCACCGCCGCGCGGCTGGCGAAGGAGAAAGGCATTCCGGTGTCGACGATTTCGTTCGGCACCACCTGGGGCACCGTCGAGATTCCGGATCAGGATGGCAAGGGTTCGCAGCGGGTGCGGGTGCCGGTGGACGACGATTCGCTGCGCGAGATCGCGAAGTTGTCCGGCGGCGAGTTCTTCACCGCCTCCACGCTGGAGGAACTCAAGAACGTCTATGCCCATTTGGAAGAGCAGATCGGCTACGAGACCACCATGGGCGACGCCAGCCGTCCGTGGCTGTTGCTCGGCCTGCTGGTGACCGCCGGTGGCGTGCTCACCGCCCTGCTCTATCGTCAGCGTCTGCCGTAAATCGGTACCGCGCGCCGAGTCCCGAACACGAACAGATAGGTTTGCCCTTATGTCGAACATCACATCCCGGTCGGTACTGGTGACCGGCGGTAACCGCGGCATCGGTCTCGCGGTCGCCCAGCGCCTGCTCGCCGACGGACACAAGGTCGCCGTGACTCATCGTGGGTCCGGCGTGCCCGAGGGGCTTTTCGGCGTGAAATGCGATGTGACCGATGCCGAATCGGTCGATCGGGCGTTCTCCGAGGTGGAGGCGCACCAGGGTCCGGTCGAGGTCGTCGTCGCCAATGCGGGCATCGTGGACAACGTCCTGTTCATGCGCATGAGCGAGGAGTCGTTCTCGAAGGTCATCGATGCCAACCTGACCGGTGCGTGGCGAGTCGCCCAGCGCGCCAACCGCAATATGCTCAAGAACCGCTTCGGTCGTGTCATCTTCCTCGGCTCGGTGGTCGGTCAGATCGGTGCGCCGGCGCAGGTCAGCTACGCGGCGGCCAAGTCCGGTCTGGTCGGCATGGCGCGCGCCATCACCCGTGAGGTCGGCAAGCGCAACATCACCGCGAATGTGGTCGCGCCCGGCCTGATCGACACCGACATGACCCGTGACGAGATGACCCCGGAAATGCGCAAGACCGCGCTCGATTTCATCCCCGCGGGCCGGATCGGTCAGGCCGAGGACGTCGCGGGCGTGATCAGCTTCCTCGCCTCGGACGACGCCTCCTATATCTCCGGCGCGATCATCCCCGTCGACGGCGGTATGGGCATGGGCCACTGAGCTTTTCGCTGTAAGAGACACAGCGCTCAGTTCCATCCCTATCGCTCAGCCCCCAGCATCTTTCAAACGAGGAGAACCGACCAACCCATGGGTGGATTGCTCGAAGGCAAGACCGTACTCATCACCGGCATCATCACCGACTCGTCCATCGCCTTCCACGCGGCCGCGGTCGCGCAGGAGCAGGGCGCGAAGGTGATCATCACCGGTATCCCGGAGCGGCTGCGGCTCATCGACCGCATCGCCAAGCGCCTGCCCCAGGAGGTGCCCCCGGCCATCGGTCTCGATGTCACCAGCGAAGCGGATCTGGCGAACCTGCCGGAGCAGCTGCGTGAGCTCGCGCCCGAGGGCATCGACGGTGTGCTGCACTCGATCGCCTTCGCCCCCAAGACCCTGATGGGTCCGGACGCCGTGGCGTTCCTGGACGGCCCGGGCCCGGATGCGGCCAAGGCGTTCGAGATCTCGGCCTGGTCCTACGCCTCGCTCGCGCGCGCCGTGCTGCCCGCCATGAACGAGGGCGGCTCCATCGTGGGCATGGACTTCGATCCGCGCACCGCCATGCCGTACTACAACTGGATGGGTGTCGCCAAGGCGGCGCTGGAGTCGGTGAACCGCTATGTGGCGCGGGAAGTCGGCAATGCCAAGAAGGTCCGCTCCAACCTGATCGCGGCCGGTCCGATCAAGACCCTCGCCGCCAAGGCCATCGCGGGTACCGCCACCGATGACGCCAAGCAGCTGAACATGCTCAACGAGTACTGGGACGGCGCGTCCCCGATCGGCTGGGATGTCGACGACCCGACCGTGGTGGCCAAGTCCATCGTGGCCATGCTGTCGGACTGGCTGCCCGGCACCACAGGTTCGATCATCTACGTCGACGGCGGCGCCAGCCACAACACCTGGTTCCCGGAAGCCGGTTTCGGCGGCAACTGATCCGGACGAGGTTCGAGGGTAAGGAGGAGAGCAGTGGCTGCGGAGCCCACGGCTCGTGAAGTGGACGCCCTGCTACTGCTGTCCTTCGGCGGTCCCGAGCGCCCCGAGGATGTGATGCCGTTCCTGGAGAACGTCACTCGGGGCCGGGGCGTGCCGCCGGAGCGTCTCGCCGAAGTCGCACAGCACTACCTGCACTTCGGCGGGGTATCGCCGATCAATGCCCTGAACCTGGACATCATCAAGGCCATCGAGGCCGAATTCGCCACGCGCGGTATCGATCTGCCGGTGTACTTCGGCAACCGCAACTGGCACCCGATGGTCGAGGAGACCGTCGAGCGCATGCGCGCGGACGGTGTCCGGTCCGCGCTGGTGTTCCCGACCTCGGCGTGGGGCGGCTACTCCGGCTGCCTGCAGTACCACGAGGACATCGTGCGCGCCCGGGCGGCGGTCGCCGATGCTCCCGAATTGGTGAAGCTGCGCCAGTATTTCGACCATCCGCTGTTCATCGGAGCCTTCGCGGACTCGATCCGCGCGGCCGTCGCGGAACTGCCGGCCGACACACGCGAGTCCGCCCGGCTGGTCTTCACCGCCCACTCGGTGCCGGTCTCCGCCGATGCCGCCTCCGGCCCCCCTTCCGAGCAGCACCTCTACAGTCGTCAGGTCGCCGAGGCGGCCCGATTGTGCGCTGCGGCAACCGGATTCGACGACTACGACCTGGTGTGGCAGTCACGGTCCGGCCCGCCGCAGATCCCGTGGCTCGACCCCGACATCGTCGACCACCTCGACGCCCTCGCCGCGCGTGGCGTGGACGCGGTCGTGGTGTGCCCGGTCGGCTTCGTCTCCGATCACCTCGAGGTCATCTGGGACCTGGACAACGAGGCGAAGGAGCGGGCCGCCGAATTGGGCATGGCCTTCGCACGCGCCGCCACACCCGGCCCGGACCCGCGCTACGCGCAGCTGGTCGCCGACCTGGTGGACGAGTACCGCACCGCCGCCGCCCCGGCCCGGCTGAGCGAGATCACCGCCCTGGGCTGCACCGTCAACGGCGCGCCCTGCGTCGTCGGCTGCTGTGCGCTCCCGCCGCGCCGCCCCGCGGTGGCACCGGCGGCCGCCGAATTGTAGTCTCGCCCAGGTGACTACACCCGGACGCGGAACCCCGCAACGCCGTCAGCCCGCCTCGAGCGGTGCCGCCGCCCGCAAGCAGCGCACCTTCGGCCCGCCGGACATGTTCGTCTGGGCGCCGGTCCTGACGCTGTTCCTCGCCGCCGGTATCGTCGGCACCATCGGCCAGTCCATCGGCTTCGCCGCCGCCTTCGTCGGTGTCGCGGTGATCATGCTCGTCGCCGACATGTGGTTCAACCGCTGACACAACAGGTTCGGCACTACTTCAGGACGTTGACCGCACGGGCGATGACCAGGCTCACGGTGATCAGGGAGATCGCCGATTGGATCATCATCAGGGTTTTCGCCCAGCGGGACATCGGCATCACGTCGGTCGGGCTGAACGCGGTGGCGTTGGTGAAGGACAGGTAGAGGTAATCCGGAAATTGCGGTTCCCACTCGGGATCCGTGAGATCCGGATTCTGCATCTGGACCCAGAGAAAATCGGGATAGGGCTTGCGGGCGTGGGCTCGGGCGGCGGGCCCGCCGCGGTCGAAATCCCAGTACCAGAGCGCGAATACGAGCACATTGGTCAGCCAGACCGCGCCGCCGGAGGTCAGCAGGCCGGCCGCATTGTCGCTGACCGTGCCATCGATCAGGGCCCGTACCAGTTGCGCTACCGACCACACCATGGCGAATCCGAGCAACGCCATCAGCAGCAGGCTGAAGCGGCGCAGGCGGACCTCGTCCCGGTCGAGGCGGACGGGGTTGCCGATCATCAGCACGATCAGCAGGAGCAGCCCGATGCCCGGGACGACCCAGCGCGGTCCGGCAATGAATTGCGCGGGCAGATAGAACTGCACGACCAGGATCCCCACGATGGCCGCTGTCGCCGCCCACCGTGATTCCCCTGCTGTTCGCCGTGCCCACGCGGGCACCTGATCGTCGTCGGTCTCGTTCCCGGGCGCGCTCACGCCGGTGAGTATGCCCGGCGGCCAATGGTGACAGAAGTATGACGCGGGGTTGAGGGTGGACTTTCCAGCGGGCAGGGTGGGTTGTAGCTGAGGCCGATCAAGGAGGTCATGTGGCACGGGAGTACAACCGGAATCCGGCGGCTGTGGCCGCGCTGTCGCCTGAGCAGTATCACGTCACGCAGGAGAACGGGACCGAGCGGGCGTTCACGGGCGAGTACTGGGACAACCACGAGCCTGGTATCTATGTGGATGTGGTGTCGGGTGAGCCGTTGTTCGCGTCGACGGACAAGTTCGAGAGCGGATCGGGGTGGCCGAGTTTCACCAAGCCGATCGACAACACCAACGTGGTCGAGAAGCGGGATCTGAGCCACTTCATGATCCGGACCGAGGTGCGCTCGTCGCACGGCGACAGCCATCTGGGTCATGTGTTCACCGATGGGCCGCGCGATGCGGGCGGGCTGCGCTACTGCATCAACTCGGCGTCGCTGCGGTTCATCCACCTCGACCAGCTCGAGGCCGAGGGCTACGGGCAGTACAAGTCTCTGTTCACGAAGGAGGAAGCGTGACCGATACGCGGAAGGCCATTCTGGCCGGCGGATGCTTCTGGGGCATGCAGGATCTCATCCGGAAGCAGCCGGGTGTGCTGTCGACCCGGGTGGGTTACACGGGTGGTCGCAACGACAACCCGAACTACCGCAATCACCCCGGGCACGCGGAGGCGGTGGAGATCGTCTACGACCCCGCGCAGACGGATTACCGTGCGCTGCTGGAGTTCTTCTTCCAGATCCACGATCCGAGCACCAGGGATCGGCAGGGCAATGACATCGGGACGAGCTACCGCTCTGCCATCTTCTACCTGGACGACGAGCAGAAGCGGGTCGCCGAGGACACCATCGCCGACGTCGACGCCTCCGGCCTGTGGCCGGGCAAGGTGGTCACCGAGGTGACCCCGGCGAGCACGTTCTGGGAGGCCGAGCCGGAGCACCAGGACTACCTGGAACGGTTCCCGAACGGCTACACCTGCCACTTCCCGCGGCCGGGCTGGAAGCTGCCGAAACGGCAGGCCACGGCGTAGATCCGAGTGGGCCTCATCGGGGTGTGTCCCCGGTGAGGCCCCTTTTCGATCCACAGACTAGTTGCATAGAAACTAGTTTCATGGATACTATTGCTGCAGCGGTCGCGGAGGTGATCGAAGGAATCGGGGAAGGCAATAGTCATGAACGGCATCAAGAAGGCACTGATCATCGGCGGCGGCATCGCGGGCCCGGTGACCGCGCTGGCGCTGCAGAAGGCCGGCATCGAGGCAACGGTGTACGAGGCGTACCCGGCCGCGGCCGACACCGGCGCGATGCTCACCGTAGCGCCGAACGGCCTTGCGGCACTGGGGATCATCGGCGCGGACAAACTCGTCGAGGCCGCCGGGCACCCGCTGCACAGCATGGTGATGGAGACCGGCACGGGCCGCACGCTCATGCACGTCGACGCGCTGCCCGGCCTGCCGCCGAGCTGCACCATCCTGCGCTCGGACCTGTTCCGGGTGCTGCACGACCACGCGGTCGCCAACGGCATCACCATCGAGCACGGTAAGCGGCTGGTCGACCTCGAGCAGACCGAGACGGGCGTGATCGCGCAGTTCGAGGACGGCACCACGGCCACCGCGGACATCCTGATCGGCGCGGACGGCATCCACTCCACCGTGCGCACCCTGATCGATCCGCAGGCCCCCGGTCCGGAGTACACCGGCCTGATGAGCTTCGGCTTCGGCGAATTCACCCCGGACGGAAAGCTTTCCGACGGCGGCGAGGGCGATATCGAGGCGATGCACTTCGCATTCGGCAAGCGTGCCTTCTACGGCTACTGGCGTCAGCCGAACGGCAAGTATGTCTTCTTCAGCAACTTCCCGCAGGAACAGCGCATGACCCTCGCCGAGGCGAAGGCCGTGCCCGCCGAAGACTGGCTGGCGAAGCTGCGCGCCGCCCACATCGGTGACACTCCCGGCGAGCGGCTGTTCGCCGAGGCCGGCGTCGAGGACATGATCGTCACCGGCCCGATGGAGCGGATGCCCCACGTGCCCAACTGGTTCCGCGGTCGCGTGGTCCTGGTCGGCGACGCCGTACACGCCCCGTCCTCCAGCTCGGGCCAGGGGGCGTCGCTGGCCATCGAGTCGGCCGTCGAGGTGGCCCGCTGCCTGCGTGACATCCCGGACCCCGCAGCGGCTTTCACGGCCTACGAGCGCCTGCGCCGCACGCGCGTCGAGGACATCTCGGACAATGCCGCCAAGACCAACAACGGCAAGACCTCCGGCCCGGTCGCCAAGGCCCTGTTCGGTCTGATGATGCCTATCGCGACCCGCACCTTCCTCAAGCCGGAGAAGATGTTCGGCCCGGTCCACCGTTTCGTCATCGACTGGGACGCAACGGTTGCCGCGTGAGTCGGGCACAATGATCCCCGGGGCAACCCGGGGATTCCGCCTGTTCCGGGCGCCGGTCAGCGACGCAGCGCCCGGTACCCGGTCCAGAGCAGCAGGCCCGCCCCGATCACGACGAGAACCCCACCGAGACAACTCCACTCGGAGTGCCCGGTCATCGGCGACCCGTGCAGGGAACCGGCGCCCTGTGCCATCCAGATCACTCCGACGACGCATAGCACGACGCCGATCACGGCGGAGACGATCCGTCCCATGACACCTCCTCGGTGGCCTGAGCTCAGCATAGGACTTCGAGGGGCTCATCCGGCGCTGGGACGCCACCTCCGGCGAGGGTATGGCCGAATGCTGGTCGTGGGGAGGTGAACGTCATGAGCTCGTGGAATATCACCGGCGCGGCACCGAGTTCCCAGGTGCCGACCGGCTCCTGGGGCTAGCGCCGCACCGATTCGAGCCTCAGCTGCTCGCCAGGCTCCGCGCGATGACCAGGCGCTGGATCTGGTTGGTGCCCTCGAAGATCTGGGTGATCTCGCGATTGATTCTGCTGGCCTCCAGGGATGCTCGGGATTCCAGCTTGAGCTGGACCCGAGCATCTTCAGACATCTGCTCAGTTCTGTTGGGTTCGAAGACCGAGACGGCCTGGGGACGGCCTGGGCTTGGCTAGAACGGGGGCTCGTCCTCGTGCATCGGGTCGGGACAGTCGCCGGTCCGGGTGGGTATGGCGGCAATATCCCATGTGCCGATCCTGAAGTTCCGCGCCTGGAGCCAGTCGGCGGCAATACGCCGTTGGCGTGCCCATGGCCTCTCACCGATCTCGATGGTCTCGTAGTTGATTCGGCTGAGGGTTGGTCTTTCGTTGTGATGCGTCCAGGTGCCGATGTCGGGGCGGCCGTCGTCGTTCTGTGGGTCGATGGCTTGTGCAGGTTTCTGGATGGTCAGCGTCACGCACCCGTTCCTGAAACTTGTGAGCCCGTAGATGAGATCGACGGGTGGGAGTTTGCGATACTCCCAGCGTTGCTTTGCAGCCTCGTACCGGGCTTGGTCGATGTAAACGTACCTGACCATTCCCTCAAGCAAGGCTTTTGAATCCTCTGCCTCTTCTCGGTCGGGTTCGAAGTCCAGATCGTGGGCGCCTTCGTTTCCAATGTTGCGGAGGTGGGTGGCCCACTCTGCAAGGCGACCGTCGATCGTTCCAGCATTCTTCAGGGCTTCAATCGCTTTTCGAGTGTTCCGCTCGTCGCGCCCTGGTCTCGGCAGATAGCCTCTAGCCCACGCCGGGCCGCAACTGTGGCCATCGCATAGGCTCCGCCCTTCATGCAGCCATCGACCTCCGCAAGTGCGCGCCGCACGATCGGCGGCCTCGCATCTACTCGATCGTGGTCTTCCTCCCGCTTCATGCGTGGAGCATAGGTCAGCACCGCTGCGAGAGCTCGATCTTTTTGAGCAACAGGCTATATCGCGCTGACGCCTTCTCTTCTCCCTGCTTCCTCATACTGGCCCTCCTCTGCGGAAGGAGGTCGGGTCAAGGGTGGGCTTCGCCCATCGGCTTGCCGACGCGACGAAGGAGCGCCCTTGACGCGGCCTCCTGGAGCGAGACAATCGGGCCTATGAGGAGGCGGGGAACCCATGCTCTGTCCGTCTCGGTGAGTGCTCGGCGCGGACGCCGTTAAATACGTAAAAGGGGAATTCGGCAGCTGTTCGTGTGACAGGTGGTCAGAGACCGGACCCGGTGGTGTCAGGCCCGGTCTGCGTCGGCCGGATCAGAACGGCGGTTCGTTGTCGTCGGTGCCGCCGTTGCTGCGGATGCGACGGGTGATCTTCGCGAACTGGTATTTCAGGTCGATCGCTACCGTGTCGGCGGTCAGTTGCAGGGCAGCGTGCGGTTTGGAGTCCTTGCCGATGTAGGCGTCGGGGACCAGGCGGTGGCCGGTGACGGTGACCCGGCAGCCTTTGACCAGGCTGTCGGCGGTCTCCTGGGCGAGGTCGCCCCAGCAGGCGATGCGCATGTTGGTCTTTCCGGCGTCGACCCACTGGTTCTGCTGGCGGTCGAACACGCGGTCGTTGGCGATGACGGTGAAGTTGGTGACGAGCTTGCCGGTGTTGGTCGTACGCGGTTCGGGATACGCGGTTCGGGATCGTCGGCGAGATGGCCGGTGATGGTGATGGACACGGTGCTGGCCATGGCGGTGACCTCCTGATGGTGGAGTCCGGGCGGTACCGGGCTCTCGGTGTCTGGTGGGACGGGGGTCGCTGTGGCGGGCACTGTGCGGTTGCGTCAAGGCTCGCCGTGGATGCGCCTCCCAAAAGCCTTGTGCGGTAGCTCGATTGGGAGGTGTAGCCGCGGTGACACCGCTTGGTCTTGGCGTGGCCGTGCGGGGTCTGCCATGGTGGCATTCGGCCTGCCGGACATCGGGAGTACGGTGCTCGGGCTGCGCCGCCGGGAGGGCATCGGCGTGGCTGGTGCCGCGGCTGTCGCCAGGCGCCGGGCGGCTCGGTGATGATCGTGGGCCGTGGACGGGCGGCATCGGGATGGTCGGTGCGAACTTCGCTGGCGGCGGCGATGGCCGTGCGTTCGGTCGTCAGCGGGGCCGGTGGGCCGGGGCCGGTGAGGGCGGCGTGGGTGGCGGTTGCTGGGGTGGTCTCGCGCAGGGGACCGCTGGCAGTCTGGGCGGAGGCTGCCGGGGCGGCGTCGGCGGTCAGCGTCTGGTCGCCGGACCCGCATCGGTGAGGGCTCCGAACCGTGCGCTGGGCTGTGACTGGGTGTCGGCGCGGTGGTGAGCGGGCTGGAATGGCAGGGCGGGAAGGTCGCTCGGCGTGTTCGTGGCAGTGGTGGTGCGGGCGGCGGCGGATCGTCGGTCTGATTCGGCTGGTGCAGAGCGGGATTGGTGCCGCCGGGTCCGGTCCCTGGGCGCGTGTCACGCGGACAGATGGTGAATTGCTCTGTGGAGTGTCATGAGTGGTGCGCTGGTGGGAGCCGCAACGCGCCGACGCTCCGGGGCGGCGGAGCGTGCGGAGCAGTCCCGGGTGCGGCGTAGCGCGGGGCGGCGCGCGCCAGCGCGCCGCTCTTGACCTCGTAGTGCAAAATTCGGCAACAGCACTGTGTCTCCGTACGCCGCCGGAGCCCAGTATGCTTTGATGAGCAGATGGCAAGGCTCACAGTCGAACTCGCTAACGACCACCTGTCTCGGTACGTCGGGTCACCGGCCAATGGTTTGGCTGAACTTATCTGGAATGCCCTGGATGCGGATGCCGATAAGGTCGAGGTCGCGGTTGAGATCGGTCACCTCGGCGCACCAGTCGCTGTCACTGTTACCGATGACGGCCATGGTATGGACGGGTTCGATGTGCACGAGGGCTTTGGGGAACTCGGCGGTTCGTGGAAGAAGGCCACTAAGCTCTCAAGAGGCCAAAAGCGACGCTTGCACGGCGAACAGGGCAAGGGCCGCTTCGCTGCATTTGGTTTAGGAGAGCGCGTCGACTGGCTGAGCGTCTCGGAGAGCAACGGCATCCGATCTGAGCTTCGCGTTTCTGGATCACTAACCAGCTTGCGTGACATAGAAATTTCAACGCCGATTAATACCAGTTCGCCGACGGGTACAAAAGTAACAGTAGAGAATTTGTCCGAAAAGGCGGTCAACTGGCTGCAGCGTCCTGGAATTCAGGACACAGTGACTGTTCAATTCGCGATCTATTTAGAGTCGTATCCTCGGGCAAAGATCCTGTTTAACGGCGCGATCATTAGTCCATCAGCGATGCAAGAGCATCGAACTGAATACGTTCTCGATGTTGAAGAACTTCGCAATCGGTATTCACTGACAGGTGATCCGAAACTGATAATAATCGAATGGAATCGGCAAGTTGACCGAGCCCTGTATCTATGCGATGCAGAAGGCATGACCAACACAAATTTGCAGGCCGGAATACAAGCGCCCGGAAGTTACTTTACAGCCTACCTAAAGTGGGAGGGCTTCAAGGGACATGACGCCTTGTTGGCGGACTTGGGCGCAGAGCCAGCGACCTCAATTGTCGAGTTGGCACGGGATAGGATGCGTGAGCATTTCAAGAACCGCGCGGAGGAACGTAAACGAGCTATCATCAAGGACTGGATTGACGAGGGCGTTTACCCGTACACCCCGATACCGGGCGGTCAGACCAATATCCAAACAGCCGAACGTCAACTTTTCGATGTTGTCGCTACTGCCGCTGCGCCTGCCGTAAACTCTGGGGATAAGCTCGCAAAAAGGCTCTCGCTTCGATTGCTCCGAGAGGCGGTTGAGACCAATCCCGGTGAATTGCACAAGGTCCTCAGCAGTGTTCTTGAATTACCCCAGGAGCGACTGTCGGAACTTAGCAAGCTCCTTGACGGAACAACATTGACATCGGTCATCAATACCTCGAAGCAGATTGCGGATCGCCTATCCTTCCTGGCCGGCTTGGATGCGATCCTGTTTGATCAGGGGCCGAGGAAGAAGCTGCTTGAGCGCCGACAATTGCATAGGATTCTGGTTAATGAAACCTGGATATTTGGCGAAGAGTATGCCTTGACTGGTGATGACATAGCATTAACGAAGGTTCTGCGGAAGCATCTTGAGATGCTAGGTGAAGATGTGGAGCTTGCCGACGAGAGGCCAGTGCTTCGAATCGATGGGTCGAATCCGATCCCTGATCTGGTGCTCGCGCGTAAGAGTCAAATTGCGCAGGATCGGGTCGAGTACCTCGTGATCGAACTGAAGAGGCCGTCGGTGAGGCTTGGATCTGAAGAACTGACACAGATCGAACAATATGCTATTGCCATCATGAGGGATGAGAGATTCAATCAACCTAATGTGACCTGGAACTTTTGGGTTATTGGAAACTCGATTGACGAGTATGCAGATACCCGAAGGAATCAGCAAGGCTTGCCATTCGGGTATATTCAGCGAACTAACCGATTTGGAGTTCAAGTTAGAACTTGGGCTGAAGTGATTAATGATGCGAGACATCGGTTGAAGTTTGTTGAGGGCAGCCTGAACTATCAGGTAACTCACGACACCGGAGTTGAGTACCTGCGGGAAACGCACGCAAAGTACCTGCCCGTAGAGCTACTGGATGAGCAGACAACCGAGGACGCTGAGAGCGAGTCCGAAGAAGCAAGCCGCGAGGCTAGTTAATCGACTCGGGCGACGTGAACTGATGGTAGCTAGATCCGACCTCGGAGAAAGGCTAGTCCCAAGCGCTGATCACTCACGCCGCCCGCTCGGTCAAGTAGGCGGCAGGTTTACACGAGATGGTGGCTGATCGCCGACCATCTTGGATGAGAGAACTTCCTGAGTAGTTCTATATTCTAACTATCGGCCTTACGTGAACCCGAGCCTCTGCAAGGTCAGCAAGATACGCTGCTTCTTCCTCGGTGATCTGACCTTTGATCGGATCGAGCGGCCCGCGACAATTCGTGATTGGGTGGGCGGCCTCGACGAGCTGGGCTTCTCCGAAAACTACAAGGCCGTGTTGTTCACGGTTGTCTCAGCAGTCTGCGAATCGGCCGTGGATGACAGGATCATTCGCCAGAACCCCTGCAAGGCCAAGACGGTGCGCCGGCCGATCGGCAAGAGTCCCCAAATCGTTGTATGGCGGGAAGAACGGTTGCGCAGCGTCGGTTCGGGGCTTCCGGGAAGATTTGGGATCGTCACGAAGCTCGGAGCGGGCTTGGGGTTTCGGCAGGGCGAGATCCTCGGGTTTTCCCCGGACGACATCGACCGTGGCCGGAAGATGGTTCGGGTTGAGCGGCAGCTCAAAACGGTCAAGGGCGTCACCATGTTCGCATTGCCCAAGGGCGGCAAGACACGTGAGGTCCTGGCCTGTTCCCAGTAAATGAGACCGCTCGGTATTAGAGTCCTGTTGGCCCTGGTCGGGGCTGGAAGGGACGATAGGGATCATGGCTGGACGTA
>NZ_JBHZAL010000061.1:0-21278 GCF_042754245.1 Nocardia sp. NPDC059228
CCGATGGTACTGCACTCGACAGGGTGTGGGAGAGTAGGACACCGCCGGAACATCCTTCGCGAAGGCCCCCAGCTCATGCTGGGGGCCTTCTGCGTTTTCTGGGTATTTTCTCGGCCGGCGCGTAATTCGGTGGGCCGGGGCGTGGAGTTCTGGACCGGCTGCCTGCTGGATGCACTCGGTGACGAGCCGGCGGCGGCCCCTTCCTTCTAATTCTTTTGGGTTGATAATCCAGCGCCTCCGCTCTCCTCGCCGTCCAAGGGTCCCTGGCACAGTGCCTGGGGCCCTTGGCATTTCCGTCTCCGATCGCAAAGCGAGAGCACTGCTCTTGACTCGGTAACCGCGGCGAGTGATCATTGATCCTAATTGAGAGCACCGATCTCGGAGTAGATATGATCACCACCGCCTGGACGGCCGTCAACCTGACCCTCGCCTTCGTGCTGGAACTCGTCGCCGTCGGCGCACTGGCCTACTGGGGCGTGCGCACCGGTCGCGGCCGGTTCGCCAAGGCGCTGCTGGGTGGCGGCGTCGCCCTGGCCGCCATGGTGCTGTGGGGCATGTTCGCCGCACCGCAGGCGAGTTTCTCGATCCCCGTGGCGGCGGTGGCCACCAGGGTCGTGGTGTTCGGCGGTGCGGCCGCCGGGCTCTGGCGGCTGGGACATCGGACGGCCGCGGTCGCCTTCCCGGTCCTGGTCGTCGCGAATCTGGCCGTGATCCATGCCGGGCATCTGTCGATGTAGCGCCGACCGAGGATGTAGCGCGGCCGAGCTCGACTGGGCCCCTGGGAAATTCACGGGACACCGAAAACGTTGCACTGGTACGGTCGCACGGCGGAGCGGGAGGTTCCGCCGAACTCGAGAGCAGGAAGGGGCCGATCATGCGCGTTCATCGCGACGTCGTCGTGGCCCGCCCGCGCTTCGAGGTGATCCTGGTGTCTCCGCCGGCTCGGTGCCGGCTGCGCGGCCGGTACTGAGTACCCCCGGGGCGTCTGCCCTGTCCGGGGGAATCGCGCTGTTCTGTTCCGGATCAGCACGAAGGACGTATGACCGTGCGTACCAACATTTCTCGACAATCTTTGGCAGTCGTTCGCAATCTCGGGATTCTCGCGCATGTGGATGCCGGGAAGACCACGGTGACCGAGCGGATGCTGTTTCTCACCGGGATCACCCACAAGCGCGGCGAGGTGCACGATGGCACCACCGTCACCGATTTCGATCCGCAGGAACGGGATCGGGGCATCACCATCTTCGCGGCGGCAGTGAGCTGCGAGTGGGCCGGGCACCGGCTCACCGTCATCGATACCCCGGGGCACGTCGACTTCTCCGATGAGGTCGAGCGGTCCCTGCGGGTATTGGACGGCGCGGTGGCGGTTTTCGACGCGGTGGCGGGGGTGGAGCCGCAGAGCGAATCGGTGTGGCGGCGCGCCGACCGCTACGGCGTGCCCCGGATCGCGTTCGTCAACAAGATGGATCGCGCCGGGGCCGACCTGAGGGCCGCGGTCGCCTCGATTCGCGAACGGTTGCATCCGGTTCCGGTGCTCGTCCAGCTGCCGGTGTACGCCGGCGCCGCGTTCGCCGGCATGGTGGATCTGGTTCGCCTGCGTGCTCTCACGTGGGAGAACGGCCTCGTGGCGGGCCCGGTTCCGGATCACCTCGCGGACGAGGTGGCGCAATGCCGCCGCGAACTGGAAGAGGCGGTGGCGGAGCGGAATTCGGCGGCGCTGGAGGAATTCGTCGAGCGCTCCGGCCTGTCCGCCGAGACCCTGTCCGCCGCGCTGCGGGAGCTCACCCTCTCCGGCCAGGTGGTGCCGGTGCTGTGCGGCGCGGCCTACCGCGATATCGGCATCGAGCCGCTGCTCGACGCCGTGGTCGCGTATCTGCCGTCACCGCTGGACCGGCCCGCGGTCGGGGCCGGTGACGCCGTCCGCGCCGCGGATCCGGCGGAACCGTGTGCGGCACTGGCCTTCAAGGTGCATGCCACGCCGACCGGGCGGCTCACCTTCGTGCGCGTCTACTCGGGCGTCCTGCGGAAGGGCGACACCGTGGTGGACGTGGGCGGTGGTCGTCGCGAGCGGGTCGCGCGCATCCTGCGGGTGCAGGCGGATCGGCACGCGGAGGTCGAGGCCGCGGTGGCGGGCGACATCGTCGCGCTGGTCGGCCCGAAGGCCGTGCGGGTCGGCGCGACGCTGTGTGCGCCGGACGCCCCGGTGCTGCTGGAACCGCCGGCTCTCACCGAGCCGGTGGTGTCGGTGGCGGTCGAGGCGCGGACCGGCGCGGACACCGAGAAGCTGGCGCCGGCCCTGGCCCGGCTGGCCGAGGAGGACCCGTCGCTGACGGTGCGGACCGACCCGGAGACCGGGCAGACCCTGCTGGCCGGACTGGGCGAACTGCACCTCGAGGTCGTGGTGGAGAAGCTGCGCCGCGACCGGGGGCTGAGCGTGACCGTGGGCCGGCCGCAGGTGGCGTACCGGGAGACCGTCGTGCGCGGCGTCCGGGGCCTGACCTACCGGCACGCCAAGCAGGACGGCGGGGCCGGGCAGTGGGCGCACATCGTGCTCGATGTGCAGCCGCTGCGTGAATCCGAGCCCGGGGCAACGGGATTCGAGTTCGAGTCGACGGTGGTCGGTGGCCGGGTACCGGCGGAGTTCGTCCGCGCGGTGGAAGCCGGCTGCCGGGACGCTTTGGCGGAGGGCCCGCTCGCGGGTCATCCGGTCACCGGGGTCCGGGTCACGCTCACCGATGGCGCGACGCATTCGAAGGATTCGTCGGAGCCGGCGTTCCGCACCGCGGGCCGCCTGGGGCTGCGGGAAGCCCTGCGCGCCAGCGCCATGGCGGTGCTGGAGCCGCTGGTGGAGCTGACCGTGACCGTGCCGGAGGACCATGTCGGCGCGGTGCTCGGTGACCTCGCCGCCCGGCGCGGCCGGGTGACCGGCTCGGTCACCCGCCCGGGCGTCGTGGTGGTGACGGCCACGGTGCCGCTGGCCGAATTGTTCGGCTACGCAACCCGTTTGCGCGGCCGCACACAGGGCCGGGGCACGTTCACCACGCGTCCGCTGGGGTACGCCCTCGCCCCGTAAGGGGTGACCGGGGCCCGGTGGCGGCGGCATATCGATGCCGTCCGTCACCGGGCCCCGTTGTCATGTGCGGCCATCGAATACCCGGAAGGTTGATTGTTGTCGCGACTACGGTTACTGTTGTCGCAACAACAGAATTTCCCGAGGGGAGATGGCAGTCATGATGTACTCGTTCACCGAAGAGGCCGTGATCACCGGCGACATCGACAAGATCTGGGCGGTCGCCACCGATGTGGCCCGCTGGTCGGAATGGGACCCGCACGAGGAGAAGTCCCGGATCGACGGCGAGTTCGCGGCCGGGACCACCGGGTGGGTCAAGCCGAAGGGGGCGCCGGCGGGGCCGTTCACCATCGTCGCCGTGGAGCCGGGACAGTCGTGGACCAGTGAGGCGGGTATTCCGTTCGGGAAGCTGCGCGGCCATCGCACCTACCGGGCCCTCGGCGACGGCACCGTGCGGGTGGCCGAGAATGTCGAGGTGCACGGGCTGTTCGGGCCCTTGTTCAAACTCGTCTGGGAGAAGGCCATGCGCGCGGACATGCCGCTGACCTTCGCGGCACTGGAGCAGGAGGCGCTACGGCGTGGCTGAATCATCGGGGCGGGCGCCGGGAACTTCGCGGCAGGCGCGTGGCGTGCCGCGGGGACCGCTCATGAGCCCGGGCTTCTGGTTGCACCACGCCGCGCTGGAATGGCGGGCGACGCTGGAGCGCAATCTGCGCCCGCTCGGCCTCACCCCCACCCAGTTCAACCTGCTCGCCTCGGCGGGCTGGCTGAGCCGGGAGGGCGAGCTGCCGACCCAGCAGCAGGTAGCCGACATGTCCGGTTCGGATCGGATGATGGCGTCCAAGGTGATTCGGGGGCTGGAGGAGCGCGGCCTGCTCCTCCGTCACGCCGATCCGGCCGACGCCCGGGTCCTGCGCATCGAACTGACCTCCGCCGGACGGGAATTGGCCGGCCGGGGTGTGCAGACCGCTGTCGACACCGACGCCCAGCTCTTCGGCGACGACGGCGACCTGCTGCGCGAACACCTGAAACCGATTGCCGCGCATCGGCTGCCGGGCTGATCAGGGCACGTCAGGGCACGTCAGGGCCGATCAGGGCTTGACCAGGATCGCCCGTGTGTAGAGCAGCCCGAAGCCGAGCCGTTGCACATTCTGCTGGGACTTCGAGCCGGGCTGGGTGGTCACCACCGCGATATCGCAGCCCGCCGCGGTCGCCTCGGCGAGGCGCACCGACAGCAGCGACGACTGCACCCCGTGCCGCCGATGCGCGGGATCGGTTGCCGCGCCGGTCAGCTGGGCGACGCCCTGGGACATGCGCATGCTCGCCCCGCCCGCCACCCGCCCGTCACGCCGGGCCAGATACCGCCGCACCCCCGCCGCGCCGGTGAGATCCCGCATGGCCCGGGCGATGACATCGGCCGGAAATTCCTCGTGCGACGCCACACCCTGGGCGTCGGGATGCGCGAACCCCTCCGCGACCACTTCCAGCCAGGCGTCGAACTCGTGCTCGCCGCTGGGATTCACGTCGACACCGTCGGCGACCACCGCGGCACGTTCGCCGCCGAGCTCCAGCCCGAGCACGTTCTCGAACGACACCAGCAGATAACCGCGCGCGGTGAGAAGTTCGCCGACACCCGGATCGCCGAGCTGCGAGACCTCGGCCTGTACCGGCGTCTTCCGTGCCGCGAACAACCGCTCGATCTCGTCGAGTTCCGACGGCTCGGGTATCCCCGCGAATCCGAGCCCGGCAACCTTGTTCAGCGGAGACCCGTCCTCGGCGAACGACGCCACGCCGCCCGCCACCGGTAGGACGAACCCCGCATCGACTCCCACCCGGTCCGCGGCCGCCGCACTGCCCTTCGCGATGAGCTCCGCTTCGACCCGCTCGATCCGTGCCGCCAGCTCCGTCCCACAGAAAAGCGTTCCCTGATCACTTGGCATGCACCCGAGCCTAATTCGGGACGCAACGGACATGCCCGCGATTTTCCGTCCCGGGTGAGCCCGCTGCCCGGGTCGTCACGGAACGGCCTGCCGGACCCCATGAATGCCGCGGCCCGGGTTGGTGCGGGTGGTGCCGGCCTACTCAGCGCCCGGGCTGCACCGGTCGGCGCGGCCGGTGGGTATCGCGCCGTGCACGGTCCTGAGTGGGTGCGACGGTGGTCGGGCGGGTGGACGTGGGTCGTAGGGTCTGGGGGTGGGTGTTGATCGTTCGGGTGCAGTCACCGGTGGGCTGGTGGTCGGGTTCGACCTGGATATGACGCTGATCGATTCGCGGCCGGGGATTGCGGCGGTGTGGGATGCGGTGGCCGCCCGGACCGGGGTGGCGATCGATTCGGAGCTGGTGGTGTCGCGGCTCGGGCCGCCGCTGGCGCACGAGGCGGCGCAGTGGTTTCCGGAGCACGAGGTGCCGGGGATCGTCGCGATGTACCGGGAGTTGTATCCGGATCTGGCGGTGCACGCGGCGGAGCATCTGCCGGGGGTGGTGGACGCGCTGGCGGCGGTGCATCGGGCCGGTGGGCGGGTGCTGGTGATCACGGCGAAGAACGGGCCGCACGCACAGTTGCATCTCGATCATCTCGGGCTGGCGGTCGACGAATTGGTCGGCGGGGCCTGGGCGGAGGAGAAGGGCGAGGTGCTGCGGGAGCGCGGGGCCTCGATCTATGTGGGGGATCATCTCGGCGATGTGCGGGCGGCCAAGGTGGCCGACGCGGTGTCGGTGGCGGTGACCACCGGGCCCTATGCGGCCGAGGAGCTGTCGGCCGCGGGCGCGGATGTGGTGCTCGGCGATCTGACCGCGTTCCCGTGCTGGCTGGCCGCCCACCTCGCCGCGTAACCGGTTGACTCGCAACCGTTCTCGGCGCACCGGCCGGGAGCGGTGCGGGTGCTCACGGATAGATCGGCGGGGCGAGCGCGAGGGCCACGGCGTGCGAGGGGTCGAGGGCGGGGATCGAGGCGTCGACCGCGTGGCCGTCGGCATCGCGCACCTGCCAGCCGCGCAGTGATACGACCGGAATATCGCGGTGGTTCGCCAATGCCAGCTCGCACAGGGTGCCCCACGAGCCGCCGATGACGATGACCGCATCGGCCGAGGCCACCAGGATCGCATTGCGGGCCTCGCCCATATTCGTATAGATCGCCGCGGACAGGCCCGGGCAGACCGCGTCACGATCCGTGCCGGGACGGATGCCGAGGACGAGTCCACCTGCGCCCGAAGCGCCTTCGGCGACGGCGGCCATCACACCGGAACCGCCGCCGCACAGCACGGTCGCACCCGCAGCGGCCAGCAGCCGGCCCACCTCGCGGGCGGCCGCGGACTCGGTGTCGGTGCAGGTGCTGGGGCCGCAGACGGCAATTTGCAGGGGTGGCAAGGGCTTTCCTCTCGTCGATGCGGGACGGATCGTTGGCATCAGGGTGATTCGAATGGTGTCGGCGCGGGGTGGCCGCGGCTACCGTTCTGCCCACGGTCACGAGTATCAGCATGTTCGAGCCCCGGCTCGCTGATCGGCAACCCTCGCACGGCGGTGGGGTGCCCCGGGTGACGACCAGGCGGCGTCCACGCGGACCCCGCAAGCGCTAGTCGAAGGAGCACAGGTCCATGTCTGGATGCCGCCCGGCCAACGGCTGAGGCCCAGCGCCCGAATTCCATCCGGGCGATTCTCTTTCCCGCACCGTACGCCTTCGGCGGTCGCGGTCGAGTCCCCATGCCCCGGCGCGGTGTCGGTGCACGAGTGCAGAGGTAGCAATGAGCAGGAACTGGTCCGGGTCGCGTGGATTCCGGGTGTTGGTGGGTGTGGCGGCGGCGACCGCGGTGGCGGGGCTGCTGTCGGCGTGCGGGAACGAGTCGTCGGACAGCAAGTCGGACACCGTGTACTTCGGGGTGTCGGGCCCGAAGACGGGCGGGTCGGCCGAGTACGGGCGGCTCTGGCAGCAGGGCTTCGACCTGGCCCTGGACGAGATCAATGCGGCGGGCGGGATCGACGGCAAGAAGGTCGCGCTGAAATGGGAGGATTCGCAGTCGGATCCGAAGCAGACGGTGCCGATCGCCACCAAGTTCGTGGGCGACAAGTCCATCATCGCCGAACTCGGCGACTTCTCCTCGCCCGCCTCCATCGCGGCCTCGCCGGTGTACAACCGCGGCAAGCTGGTGCAGTACGGGTTCACCAACTCCTCGGTGGATTTCACCAAGGGCGGCGACTACTCGTGGAGCCCCTCCATCACGCTCGACGTGTACATGGAGCGCAATGCCGAGTGGGTGCGGTCCAAGGCGAAGAAGGTCTCCGTCGTCTACCTCGAAACCGACTGGGGCAAGCAGGCTTTCAAATTCTTCGAGCAGTTCGCCAAGGAGAAGGGCATCGAGATCGCCTACTCCTCGGCCATCCTGCCGGATTCGCAGGACTTCCGGCCGGTGCTGATCAAGGGCCGCGACGCCAACCCGGACGCCTTCGTGCACCTCGGTTACGGCCCGGACGGTGCGCTGGTGGTCAAGCAGTTGCGTGATGTCGGGTTCACCGGGCAGCTCTTCGCCGGCCAGAACACCCCGCAGTTCATCGATCTGGCCGGTACGGCGGCCGAGGGCGACATCGTGAACGGCGTCTTCACCTCGTCGGATCCGAGTCCCAGGATCCAGAGCTTCGTCACCAGGTTCCGGGCCAAGTTCAACACGGACCCGGGCGATTTCAACGTCTACGCCTACGACGCGCTCAACGTGCTGGTGAAGGCCGCCAAGACCGGCGGCGCCACCCGCGAGGGCGTGCTGAAGGGCCTGCGCGAGATCAAGGACTTCGACGGAATCGGACTGGGCACCTTCGCCTTCGATCAGCAGACGCGGCGGCCCAGCGGCGTGAAGCCGATCGAGCTGGAACTGCGCAGCGGCAAATTCGTGCCGGTCGGAAGCGTCAAATAGATGTTCGACACGCTCATCGCGGGTCTGGTGCACGGCAATGCGTACGCGCTCATCGCCGTGGGCATCACCCTCATCTTCGGGGTCAGCAATGTCATCAACTTCGCGCACGGCTCGATCTTCGCGTTCGGTTCGGTGCTGGGCTGGTGGCTGATCGCCCAGCACGGTGTGCCGTGGTGGGCCGCGTTGATCGCGGTGGTGGCGGCGACGGCGCTGGTCGGTGTCGCCATCGACATCCTGGCGGTACGGCCGCTGCGGCGGGCCCCCGCCATTGCCGCCCTGCTGGCGACGGTGGCGGTCGGGCTGATCATCGAGAACGTGGTCGCCCTGGTCTTCGGACCCGACACGCGGCCCTTCCCGCAGGTCTTGCCCACCAACAACTTCCGGGCCGGCGGGGTGCGGTTCGGCACCTCCGATGTGGTCATGTTCGCCCTCACCCTCACGGTGATGGCGGGACTGTGGGCCTTCCTGCGCTACAGCCGTCACGGTTTGGCCATTCGCGCCACCGCGCAGGACCCGGACGCCGCCGCGCAGATGGGCATCGGCGTGGGCCGGGTGCAGTCGCTGGCCTTCGCCATCGCCTCCGGACTGGGCGGGCTGGCGGGCATCTTCGTCGGCCTCTACAACTCGAACATCTCACCGACCAGCGGCGGCATCGTCGGCATGACCGGATTCGTGGCCGCCACCATCGGCGGGCTGGGGTCGATTCCGGGCGCGGTCATCGGCGGTTTCGTGCTCGGGCTGGTGGAGGCGTTCGGCATCTACTGGTTCGGTGACGGCTACCGGGATCTGATCACCTTCGGCCTGCTGGTGATCTTCCTGGTGCTGCGGCCCGGCGGCCTGCTCGCCCGGCCGCCCGCCATCGAATCCGAGCCCATGACCGGCACCTTCCTCGGGTCGGGACGGGAACCGCGGGTGCGCTGGTGGCATGCCCTGATCGCGTTCGCCGTTGCGGGCGTGGCGATTCCGCTGATCGCGGATGATTACGGCATCTCGGTGGGCACCCAGATCCTGGCCTACGCCATCATCGCGGTCTCCATGACGCTGGTGGCCGGGTCGGCGGGACAGCTGGCCATCGGGCAGGCGGGGCCCATAGCCGTCGGCGCGTACACCTCGGCGGTGCTGACGGTGTCGCACGGCTGGGCCTTCCTGCCCGCCATCGTGGCCGCGGGCCTCGTCGCGGCCGTGGCCTCCTCGGTGCTGGCCGCGCCGCTGTGGCGGCTGGGCGGGCACTATGTGGCGATCGCGACGCTGGGCATCGGCATCGTGACGGTGGCGATCATCCGCAACTGGGAGCCGGTGACGCGTGGCAGCTACGGCATCTTCGGGATTCCCGCGCCCAGTCTGTTCGGGTACGAATTCACCACGCACACCCAGATTTTCCGGCTGGAGCTGGTGGTGCTGGCCATTGTGCTGGCGGTCATCGTCGGCGTGCAGCGGTCCCGGCTGGGGATCGCCATCCGGGCCATCGGGGCCGACGAGGTGGCCGCCCGCTCGGCGGGGGTGCCGGTGCGCGACTACAAGGCGCTGGCCTTCGCGGTGGCGGCGTTCTTCTCCGGCATCGGCGGTGCGCTGCTGGCCCACCAGTACTCCTACATCGACCCGACGGTGTTCAACCTGCCGATGTCGCTGCTGGTGGTGACCATCCTGGTGCTGGGCGGCACCGCCTCGCCCTACGGCGCGGTGCTGGGCGCGGTGGTGCTGATCGGGGTGCCGGAGCTGCTGCGGCTGGCGCCGTCGTGGCGAATCGTCTTGTACGGCTTGGTATTGCTGCTGGTGGTGCGGTTCCGGCCCCAGGGAATTCTGGTGAGGAGGAATCGTGTCCCGGTCAACGCCTGACGTGCTCACGGTCACCGGTCTGCGCCGCTCCTTCGGCGGCGTGCGAGCCGTGGACGGGGTCGAATTCTCCATCGCGCCGGGTGAATTCGTCTCGATCATCGGGCCCAACGGGTCCGGGAAGTCGACGACGGTCAATCTGATCTCCGGCGTGCTGAAGCCGGATGCCGGGGCAGTCCTGGTGCACGGCACCAGGATTCGACCGGGCCGGCCGGAGGCGGCCGCCGCGGCGGGCATCGCCCGGACCTTCCAGAACGGCCGCGTGTTCGGCAACATGACCGTCCGCGAGAACGTCGATGTCGGCCTACAGCCCACGCTGCGCGCGGCGCGGCCACTGCGTGTGCTGGCGAATGTGCCGGTGCTGAAATGGATTTCGCTGCTCGCCGAACTGGGGGTGGCGCTGGCGCCGACACCGGCGGCGCGGGCCGAGCGGCGGGCATCGGCCGCTCGGATCGACGCGCAGCTCGCGCGGTTCGAGGAACGCCTGGCGCCGCGTGCCGACCATGCGACCTACACGCTGTCCTACGCCAATCGCCGCCGCACCGAGATCGCGCGGGCGCTCGCCGCGGAACCCGGCCTGCTGCTCCTCGACGAGCCCGCCGCGGGCATGAACCAGACCGAGACCGCCGAAATCGGCAGGCAGCTGGCCGCATTGAAGGCCCAGGGCCAGACGGTGCTGCTGGTCGAGCACAAGATGGACCTGGTCCACGACCTGTCCGACCGGGTGCTCGTGCTCGACGAGGGGCGCATCATCGCCCAGGGCACGCCCGCCGAGGTGCTGGCGGATCCGCGCGTCATCGAGGCCTACCTCGGGCGCAGCCGGGCCGGCGGGAAGGTCGGCGCGGATGTCTGAATTCGACGAAAACGCCACGCCGATCCTCGAATTCGACCGGGTGATGGTGCACTACGGCCCGTCCCGGGCGCTCGACGAGGTCTCCCTGCGGGTGCGGCCCGGCGAGATCGTCTCGCTGCTGGGCGGCAATGCCTCGGGCAAGTCGACCACCATGAAAACCGCGCTCGGCCTGCTGAAACCGTCCTCGGGCGTGGTGCGCGTCGACGGTAGGGACGTGAGTGCGACGCCCCCGTCGGCGCGGATCCGGGCCGGGCTGGCCTCGGTCCCGGAGGCCCGGCGCGTCTTCCCGGCCATGACCGTCGAGGAGAACCTCTTCGTCGGCGGCTACATCCGTAAGGAGCGCCGCGCGGTGCTGACCGCGCGCGCCGCCGAGCTGTTCGACCACTTCCCGCGCCTGGCCGAGCGGCGCGCCCAGCGAGCGGGCACGCTCTCCGGCGGCGAGCAGCAGATGCTGGCCTTCGCCCGCGCGCTCATGAGCAAACCGCGCCTCATCTGCATGGATGAGCCCACCATGGGATTGTCGCCGCTGTTCGTCGATCGGGTGCTGGAGGAGATCGCCCGGCTCAATCGGGAGCTGGGCCTGGCCATCCTGATCGTCGAGCAGCAGGCGGAGCTGGCCCTGAGCATCGCGCACACCGCCAATGTGCTGCGCAGCGGGCGGATCGTGCTGCACGGCCCGGCCGCGGAACTCGTCGGCGATCCGGCGGTGCGCGACGCCTACCTCGGAAAGGTGACCACATGACTCCGCAACGGCTCGGCTTCTTCACCCGCCTGGTCCGCACCGATCCGGCGCAGGACGCGGGCACGGTGTACCGGCAGGCGCTCGAGCAGATCGGGCTGGCCGAACGGCTCGGCTACGACACCGCCTGGGTGGCGCAGCATCACCTGGATCCGGCCGAGGGCGGGCTGCCGTCCCCGTTCGTGTTCCTCGCCCACGCGGCCGCCCGCTTCCCGCGCATCCGTTTCGGGACCGCGATCGTGACGCTGGCCCTGGAGGATCCGATCCGGGTCGCCGAGGACGCGGCGGTGCTGGACCAGCTGTCGGGCGGGCGGCTCGAGCTCGGGTTCGGCGCGGGCGGGTCGCGGCACGCCTTCGAACTGTTCGACCTGGCCGGCGCGGATCGGCAGTCGGTGTACGCGAACAAGCTCGCGCGGGTCGCCGCGGCCCTGGACGGTACGCCGCTGGTCGGTGACCGCGGGCTGAACCCGCCGGCCGCCGGCCTGCGTGACCGCCTGTGGCAGGCCACCTTCTCGGCCGGGGGCGCGGGCCGGGCCGGGCGGGCCGGTGACGGACTGCTGCTGTCGAAGGCCCAGCCGCGTGATCCGGCCGCGCCGGACGCCACCCTCTGGGAGATCCAGCAGCCACTGGTCGACGCCTACCTCGACGCGCTGCGCGCGGGCGCCGAACCGCGAATCGGCGCGTCCCGGGGCGTTTTCGTGGCCGACGACCACGACGAGGCGGTCGCCCTCGCCGAGCGCGGAGCGGCCCGGTTCCTGGATCAGCTCGGCCGCAACGGCGGACCCGAAGTGGCGGAATCCGTCGACGAGGTCTTGCGCGACATCTACATCGGCACCCCGGACGAGGTGGTGGCGCGGCTGTCGGAGGACGCGGCGCTGCGGCACGCCACCGACTTCATCGTGCAGGCGCACCCGGTCGACCCGGGCCACCCCGCCACCCTGCGCTCCATCGAACTCATCGCCACCAAGGTCGCGCCGCAACTGGGTTGGCGACCCGACGAAAGGACCAACCGGTGACCGAGGCATCCACCGCCTACGACGACACGCCACCTGCGGCAACGGAAGTGGCCGGAAGTACTGCTTCCGCCACCGCCGACCCGCCCGGCTCGCGCGGTGGCGCAGGGGGCCGCCGCGCCGATGTCATCGATGCCGTGCTGGGTGCGCGAGCCGAATCGGTGCGCGCGGTGCGCGCGACACGCCCGGAGGTTATCGAACACTCGCAGGGAGTATTCGAGGCGCTGCTCGACGGCCCGGCTACCGCGAGCGTCGGGCGGGAGCGGCTGATCGCGGCGGCGGTCGCCGTCGCCGAGCTGGCCGGCGCGCCGGAGCTGGCGGCGCACTACGCGGCGCTGGGAACCACTCCGGCGGAGGGCGATCCGGTGCTGGCCGCCATTCTGCGGCACGCCGCCCGGGTGACCTCCGCGCCGGCGTCCCTCGCCCGCGCGGACATCGACGCGCTGGCCGCGGCCGGCCTGTCCGAGCGCGACATCGTGACGGTGGCGCAGCTCATCGGGTTCGTGCACTTCCAGGTCCGGCTGCTGGCCGGGCTGCGACTGATCGGAGCGGATGATGAGTGAGCCCGGGCGCGAGGTGCGCAGTGTCGAAACATCCCGGCGGCCAAGTGGATTCACCCAGGAGCAGCTGGACTGGGTGCCGTGGGTGGAGCCCATCGTGCTGGCCGATGCCGATGAGTTGCAGCGTCCCCTGCTCGAGGGCGATCGCGGTGTCGGCCCCTACTTCCGGCTACTCGCGCGCAATGCCGAGGTGCTGGCGCACCGCAGCGCGAATGATCGAGCGATCTTCTACGGTCGAGGGGGATTGACCCGGGCCGAGCGCGAACTTGCGGCGACCGTTACCTCCCGGCGCAACGGGTGTGAGTACTGCGCATCCGTTCACTCACGTTTCACTTCTGCGCTGTCCAAGCGTGTCGCGGATGTGCAGCGGTTGCTGGACGAGGGCAACGAGGTGCGGATCGACGAAAGGTGGGACGCCGTCATCGATTTCGTGGACGCGCTGGCCGCCAATCCGCCGCGCGCGTCCGCCGCTCATCTGAAGCGGCTGCGAGAGCTGGGTTTCGACGCCGCCGAGCTGCACGATCTGGTGCTGTCCGCCGCCTCGTTCTCGTGGGCCAACCGGCTCATGCTCACCCTGGGCGAGCCGGAGGTCCCGGCCTAATCTAGGGCTCTCTCAAAAAAGTTCTAGAAAGTTCATCGGAAATCTTCCCTGCGTGGGTACCGGATCGGTATCGTGCCGAGAGCAAACGGTCAGTGAAAGCACTGGCACCCCGGCGGATCGGAGCACCACCATGGCGAACTTCCTTTCGGATGTTCTCGTTCAGACCATTCTCAAGTTGCTGGCAACCGGCTCCTCGAGCGTTTCCGCCAAGTAGCTACGCGAGCGCCATCTTTCGGCTACTGCGCGGAAGCCGGGGTGATGTGCAAGGACCCGATCTCCGACGGGGGGATCGGGTCCTTTTTTATGCCCGTGTCGACGGGTTTCGCGCCCGGAGTCAGTGGGTAAGCGCTGGGTACTCCGCTCGCATCGAGTGCTCCCGCCCTGGTCCGGCCGGGCATCGCGAGGGGTCCGACAAATTAATACTAAAAAGATCCTAGAAAAGTATTCCGTCCAGTACGGCTGCTCTGTATCGTGTTGAACGGCAAACGATCAGTGACTTTCGGGTCAATGCGACATCGGGCCGCGAGTCTCTCCCCCCGGACCCGCGTCCCGAACCCGGGACGGTTCCCCTGCCTATACCCACCGTCTCGGGTGCGCCGCCCGGCCCGAAGTCACTGAGCCATCTTTCGGCTATCGCGCGGTATGTCGAAGGTTCAAACGAAGGGCCCGATCCATGACGAGGGGATCGGGCCCTTCGGTATTGTCTGGCGCAATGTCACAGGAAACGAACGCGGGAAGAATGTACGCCGGGCAGCCCGTAGAAGACCGGCAGCGGCAGCGTCGTGCGCGTTTTCTGGAGTCCGGGCTCACGGTGTTCGCGCGCGATGGATACGCCAATAGTTCTGTCGGAGCCATCTGCAAGGACGCCGGCCTCTCCTCGAGACAGTTCTACGAGGAGTTCACCGGACGCGAATCGCTCTTGCTCGAGCTCTACGAGCAGATCGATCGCGAATCCCGGGAAGCCGTGGCGGCCACCATCGCCGAGCACTCCGACGCCAGCGCCATCGACATCATCGACGCCGCCGTACGCGCCTATATCGAGTCCATCGGGCGAGATCCGCGCAAGGCCAGGGTCGCGCTGGTCGAAGTCGTCGGGGCGGGACCCAAGGTGGAGAAGTTCCGTCTGGAACTGCGGCGCGCCTGGGGCGCGCTGCTGGCCAGCGCCGCCGAAGATGCCGCCCTGCACGGTGAAATCCCGCCCGGTGACTACGAAATGCGCGTGCTCGCCATCATCGGCGCCGTGAACTACGTGGTCGACGCCTGGAGCGGTTCGGAACCGCGCCAGCCGCTCGACGACGTGATCCGGGTGCTACGCCGCATCATCATGGGCGCCGTCAGCGCCTGACCCGGTCCGAACCTCCGTCAACCGAGGCCCGAACCCCCAACCACCGACCCGTTTTCGCGCCCGTCCGCTGCCTCGCGGACGGGCGCGACCTTTACGGGTAGCGTGCCGATCATGGAGACCGTGCCCATCCAGATGCCCGACGGGACGACGGTGCCGGTGCGCTTGATACCGGCGAAAGGCCCGCACCGGCATCCGATTACGGCCGACAGCCCCCGGCCGGTGGTGGTGATCGCGCCCGGCCTGGGTGTCCCGGGGGAGTACTACTCGCTGTTCGGGAAGCCATTGGCGGACCGGGGTTTCGATGTGGCGCTGCTGGAGATCCGCGGAAACGGAGACAGCAGGCCGAAACCCGGCGTCCCGAGCACCCACGGCTATCAGGAACTGGTGGCCATGGACTTCCCCGCCATGTTCGAGGTGGTGCGCGAGCGGTTCCCCGAGAGCACGCCATACCTGCTGGGGCACAGCATGGGTGGCCAGCTCGGCGTCATGTACGCCTCCAGGATCCGCGGGCGGCTGGGCGGATTGATCCTCATCGCCTCCGGCACGCCGCATTTCCGCGGCTACACGGGCCTGGCCGCGGTGGGCAGCGCGGCGCTGTCGCTGACCGCCAATCTGGCCGGGTTCTGGCCCGGCGACACCATCACCGCGGGCGGCTTCGGACGGCAGTCGAAGGCGCTGATCGCCGACTGGGCGCGGCTGGCCCGCACCGGCCGATTCCAGCCCGCCGGAGCCGATATCGACTACGAGGAGCGCATCGGGCGGCTGAAACTGCCGGTCCTGTCGATCACCATGACCGGCGACGAGCTGACCCCGCGCGGGTCGGCGCGGCAGCTGCTCGCCAAGCTGTCCGAGGCCGACATCACCACCTGGCACAATCCGGACCCGCTCGGGCACAACGGCTGGATCAGCGATCCCGACTCCACCCTCGACTATGTCGAAAAGTGGCTCCGGGACCGCTGATTCGCGGGCCGGTTCAGAGCGTGCCCCATCAGTTCCAGGCCGCGGTTGGCGATGACCTCGTTGGCGTTCATATTGGTCGAGGTGCCCGCGCCGCCCTGCACCATGTCGACCATGAAGTTTTCGCGCAGCCGTACCGCTGCCGGGCTGCCGGGCTCCAGCAGCTCGTCGCAGGCGCCGATGATGGCCGTCGCCTTCTCCTGCGTGATCGACCCGAGTTCCGCGTTCGCCAGTGCGGCGGCCTTCTTCACGTAGGCCAGCGCGGACACCAGGTGCCCGAACCGGCGCAGCTTCACGCCCGAGATCGGGAAGTTCTCCATCGCGCGCAGGGTCTGCATGCCGTAGTACGCCTCGGCGGGCAGTTCCCGGGTGCCGAGCGAATCGTGTTCGGTGCGAATGCCGCCCAGCGGCTGCTGAGCCGCGATCGCCGCCGCCAGCCGCTCGGAGACGGTCCGCATGCGGTGGGCGATGAGCCCGGCGACGCGGGCGACGATGCGGTAGTAGCGGGCTCCTCGCGAGCGGTCAGTCCATCAGCTGCTGGGTGAAGAACTCGTAGATTATCGCCGCCTGGAAGGCGGACTGCTTGTTGTCCGCCGCGCCGCCGTGGCCGCCCTCGATGTTCTCGTAGTACCAGACGTCGTGGCCTTCGGATGCCAAGCGCGCGGCCATCTTTCGCGCATGGCCGGGGTGCACGCGATCGTCGCGGGTGGAGGTGGTGAGCAGGATCGGCGGATACTGCCGGTCCGGGCTGGTGTTCTGGTACGGCGAGTACTTCGCGAGGTACTCCCACTCCTCCGGCTTGTCCGGGTCGCCGTACTCGGCGATCCAGGACGCGCCCGCCAGCAGCAGGTGGTAGCGCTGCATGTCCAGCAGCGGCACCTGGCACACGATGGCCCCGAACAGCTCCGGGTACCGGGTCAGCATGACGCCCATGAGCAGGCCGCCATTGCTGCCGCCCACCGCGCCCAGCTGCCCGGGCGTGGTGATGCCGCGCGCCACCAGATCCCGTGCCACGGCCGCGAAATCCTCGAAGGCCTTGTGCCGGTTGGCCTTCAGCACCGAGGTGTGCCATTCCGGGCCGTATTCGCCGCCGCCGCGGATATTGGTCATGACGTAGGTGCCGCCGCGCTCCAGCCAGCCCATCCCCACCATGCCGCTGTAGCTGGGGGTGCGGGAGACCTCGAACCCGCCGTAACCGGACATCACGGTCGGGCCCGGGGAGCCCTGACGATCGCGGTGGCGGATCACGAAATACGGGATCTGGGTGCCGTCGTCGGACTGCGCGAAGAACTGCTCGGTCACGATGCCGTCGGCGTCGAAGAAGCCCGGCTCCTGCTTGAGCACCTCCACGCTGCTGCCCACCGACCCCGACATCAGCGTGGCCGGGCGGGTGAAACCACTGGTGGAGAGCATGAATTCGTCGCCGCCGTCGAGGCGGTCCAGGTTCATGATGCTGGTACTGGCCATGGCCGGGGTGTCGGCCAGCGGCTCGCGGGTCCAGCCGTCGGGGCCGGGCGTGAGCACGTACAGCTTGGTCTGCACATCCTCCAGCGTGACCAGCAGCAGGTGGTTCTCGGTCCAGCCGTAGCCGTGCAGCGCGGTGTGCGCGTCGGGGGTGAACAGGACCTCGAAATCGCGTGCGCCGGACAGGAATGCCTCGAAGTCGGCGGCCAGCAGCGCACCGGCCGGATAGGTGGCGCCGTTCACCTCCCACGGCGACTTCAGCCGCACCAGCAGCCACCGCTTGTACCAGGTCTCGGTGGCGTCGGTGGGCACGTCGATGAAACGCAGCGTGCCGTCGGACTCCAGCAGGTAGACCTCTTCGTTGAAGAAGTCGGTGGCGCGGCTCAGGAAGTGCCGCTCGTAGCCGGGGGTACGGTCGTAGCCCGCCGAGACGGCCACATCGGTGACCTCGCCCTCGTACACGAATTCCGCCGCCTCCAGCGGGGTTCCGCGCCGCCAGCGCTTCACCACCCGCGGATAGCCGGAGTCGGTCAGCGAGCCGGGACCGAAATCGGTGCCCACGTACAGGGTGTCGTGATCGATCCAGGCGAAGTCCGATTTGGCCTCGGGCAGATGGAAGCCGCCGTCCTCGGGCGCGATGAAAGTCTTTGCCTCGATATCGAATTCGCGGACCACCTTGGCGTCCGCGCCGCCGCGCGAGAGGCTGATGAGCGCGCGCCGCTGCTCCGGCCGCTTCACCGCCGCACCGCCCCAGACCCAGTTCTCGCCCTCGGCGGCCGCCAGCGCGTCCAGGTCGATGAGGATCTCCCAGTCCGGCTCGTCCTTCGCGTACTCGGCGAAGGTGGTGCGCCGCCACAGGCCCTTCGGGTGCTCGCGGTCGCGCCAGTAGTTGTAGAGCCACGGGCCGCGCCGGCCCGGATAGGCGATGCGGGTGTCGGTGTCGAGCATGGCCAGCACGCGCGCCTCGAGGTCGGTGAAGCGCTCCGAGGACGCGAACCGCTCCCTGGACACCGCATTACGTTCTTCCGCCCAGGTCAGGGCGCGTTCGCTCTCGACCTCTTCGAGCCACAGGTAGGGATCCGTCACGCCCTGTCCAACACCGGTCATGCCCACATTGTTGCCGAGGCGCGCGTTCGCCGGTCGCGAACGTATTGCCGGGCACTCCGCCGCACGGTCAGTAGGATTGCGGTTTCGCTACCGATCGGATCCAGGAGGCCTCGGCGTGTCGCATGAGCCCCGGCTGTGGGAACAGCACTGCTGCCTGCCGCTGCTGCCGACCGCGGACCTCACCGAGCTGACGCGGTACCCACTGGGCTCGTATCTCTCGGTCAATATCGGCTACGCGCCGCAATCCACTCGCGAGTCGCTCGAGCTGGTCACCCAGTTCCGGCGGGACGCCCTGACCGACGGCCGATTCCGGCTGGTGCACAGCATCGAGGACGCCTGGCCGGAGGTCCCCACCGCGGAGACCGACGCCACCCTCGCGCTGGCCTTCGATCTCGAGGACTGCGGGCCGCTGGGGGGTGATCTCGACAATGTCGAGCTGTTCCACGAACTGGGGCTGCGCTCGCTGCTGCCCACCTACAACCACGCCAACGCGGCCGGCTGCGGGTGCCTCGACACCGACGACACCGGCCTCACCGCCTACGGCCGCGACCTGATCCGCACGCTCAACGAGGTCGGGGTGTTCGCCGATGGGTCGCACTGCTCGCGGCGCACGGGACTCGACATCGCCGAGACCACGACCGTGCCGATGATCTACAGCCACTCGAATTTCGCGACGCTGTGGGCGCATCCGCGCAATATCGGCGACGACCAGGCCAAGGCGTGCGCGGCCACCGGTGGCGTGATCGGTGTCAACGGGGTCGGCATCTTCCTGGGCCGCAACGAACCCGCCGACGGGGCCGGACGCATCGAGGCCATGGCCGACCACATCGCCTACGGCGCGGAACTGGTCGGCATCGAGCACATCGGGATCGGCTCCGACTACTCCTTCGACGCCGACGATTTCAACGCCGAACTGGCCGGCAATCCGGACAGCTATTCCGAGGAGTACACGCGCTACGGCCAATTGCAGTGGGCGCCACCGGAAGACCTGCTCGGCACGTCCGGGGTGCGGGGGCTGGACGAGGTGCTGGCCGCGCGCGGCTTCTCCGCCGCCGACCGGGCGGCCGTCTTCGGCGGCAATTTCGCGCGCGTGGCGCGGCAGGTCTGGCGGGATTAGCCGCGGCGGGTCCGGCGGGATCAACGGACCGTCGGAGATCTCGGCCGGTCCGCCGGGCGCGACGTACTGATCGGTCGCATCCAGAGCGCGGGCGTGACCTCTCTCACGTGTTCCCCGTCTCACGCGGGCGGGGGATGGCTGAGTGAGGTCCCGGCAACAGGTCTAGTCTCGATGCCGTGACTTCCCACTACGATGTCGTCGTTCTCGGCGCTGGTCCCGGCGGTTACGTCGCCGCGATCCGTGCCGCTCAACTCGGCCTGCGAACAGCGATCGTCGAGCAGAAATACTGGGGTGGCGTGTGCCTGAACGTGGGCTGCATTCCGTCCAAGGCACTGCTGCGCAATGCGGAGCTGGCTCATATCTTCACCAAGGAAGCGAAGACCTTCGGTATCTCGGGTAACGCGACCTTCGACTTCGGCGCGGCGTTCGACCGCAGCCGCAAGGTCGCGGACGGCCGGGTCAAGGGCGTCCACTTCCTGATGAAGAAGAACAAGATCGACGAGTTCGACGGCAAGGGCACCTTCACCGGCCCGAAGTCGCTCTCGGTCGCGCTCACCAAGGGCGGCACCGAGGACATCACGTTCGACAACGTGATCATCGCCGCGGGCACCGAGACCAAGCTGCTGCCGGGCACCTCGCTGTCCGCCAACGTGGTCACCTACGAGGAGCAGATCCTCACCCGCGACCTGCCGGGTTCCATCCTCATCGTGGGTGCGGGCGCCATCGGCATGGAGTTCGCCTACGTCCTCAAGAACTACGGCGTGGACGTGCGCATCGTCGAATTCCTCGACCGCGCACTGCCGAACGAGGACGCCGACATCTCCAAGGAGATCACCAAGGCGTACAAGAAGCTCGGCATCACCATCACCACCTCCGCGGCCGTGCAGTCCATCGAGGACGACGGCTCCAAGGTCACCGTGTCGATCAAGGACAACAAGTCCGGCGCGATCGAGACCGTCACCGTGGACAAGGTGCTGCAGGCCGTCGGCTTCGCGCCGCGCGTGCAGGGCTACGGCCTGGAGAACACCGGCGTGCAGCTCACCGACCGCGGCGCCATCGCGATCGACGAGTACATGCGCACCAACGTCCCCGGCATCTACGCCATCGGTGACGTCACCGCCCTGCTGCAGCTCGCGCATGTCGCCGAGGCGCAGGGTGTGGTCGCGGCCGAGACCATCGCGGGCGCGGAGACCATGTCGCTGGGCGACTACCGCATGATGCCGCGCGCCACCTTCTGCCAGCCGCAGGTCGCCTCCTTCGGTCTCACCGAGCAGCAGGCCCGCGACGAGGGCTACGACGTGAAGGTCGCGACCTTCCCGTTCACCGCCAACGGCAAGGCGCACGGCCTCGGCGACGCGCAGGGCTTCGTCAAGCTCATCTCCGACGCCAAGTACGGCGAGCTCATCGGCGGCCACCTCATCGGCCCCGATGTCTCCGAACTGCTGCCGGAACTGACCCTGGCCCAGAAGTGGGATCTCACGGTCAACGAACTGGCCCGCAACGTCCACACCCACCCGACCCTGTCGGAAGCCCTCCAGGAAGCGATCCACGGCCTGGCCGGCCATATGATCAACTTCTGAGTGGGAGAACAACTCTCGTAGCTCTCAGGGGCTTCGTCCCCGAACCCCTGAAAAGCGGCCCCGGGGCCCCCGCAAAAACTCGGCCCCCGGCGCCGTGAGGGCGGGCCCCCCACCGAGCCCCCAAAACGGCGGCGGCG
>NZ_JBHZAL010000062.1:0-18728 GCF_042754245.1 Nocardia sp. NPDC059228
GAACTCTTTCGGATACGGCTTGGGCACTGCGACATCCTCTCAGGCCCGCCTCTCGGCAAGCCATCTCGGTTGTCACCTAACCCTGCAGCAGCCCCTTCCAATGCCGGGTAGTTGGGGTCGAAGTTGTGTGGTCGAGTCGCGGGTTCGAGGGCTGTGATGGTGGTGTCGGCTCGGTAGTTGGTGCGGTCGCCACCTGCCCTGGCTCGGTATGTGGAGCTGGCTCGCTCGATGATCCGGGGGCTGACGCGGGTGCAGCGGGCTGGTAGGAGTTGGGTCAGGACAGCGCGGCCGATCGCTTCGACCAGGTCGAGGCGGGTGCCGGCGACGATGTTCGCAGCCTGGATGACTATGTCGCGGGCGGTGTGCAGGGCGATGGTGAAGCTGGCGCGGTCGGGACTGGATGAGCAGGTCCGCGTCGGTGGCCGCGATCTGCCCGATCAGGGTGGCGACGGCGAAGTTGAGGTCGGCCAGCAACAGCATGCCCGGTCGTAGGTAGCGGACAAGCGTTGGCGCGTAGCTGGTTTCGCCGATGCCGGCCGGGCCGAACACGGCGTCGACGACGGTGCGGGTGTCGCAGGCCACCACCGTCAGCAACCGCAGCAGCGGATATCCGGTGCCGCCGTGATTGCCGGATTGGCGGGCATAACGGGTCAGGCGCCGAGCAACGCCACGGCGGCTCGCAGGCCGGGAAGCCATGCGTTCCCAACCACACCAACGAATCCGGAGCCGCTCAATGACCGCCATCGCACCCTCCCTCGATCTGGCCCGTGCCGTGCTGGCCGCCCAGCCGTTCGCGTGAAATGTCGAATCGTCCGGTGGGATTACTGGTGGACTCTGTCCTTGCGGACCTGATCGCTGTGGATCCGCGCGCGCAGGAAGCGAACGTAGCGGCTGTGGCGGCTCTTCGGCGTCGTCCCCGGAACCAGTGCGGTCTCTGCGAGGTCGAGGGAGTCTTCCAATAGGGCGTCGTGCAGCCAGCGCCATGCGAGGGGCCAGGTGAACCGATCTTTTCCGTGGGTTCGCATGATCAACTCGTGCGTCAGGCGAGTGTGTGCGGCGTCCAGCTCTTCCACGATGAATCCGTGCGTCCCGTCGAAACCGGCCGGGCGATGGAACCGGAACTTCACCTCGCGTCCGGGGACGTATTCGACGCAGGTGTAGCGGATCGGCCCATGGCCGCCGATGGCATCGACTCCCAGCGGCCGGTCGAACCGCATGGCGGGCCACCGCTGGATCGGCCACAGCCGGTCGTCGTCACTTGCCAGCGTGTCGAGCAGCCGGCCCACCGCCTGAGCATCGGCTGCGATAACTCGACTGTGGATATTGCTCACCATGATCCGGGCCTTTCATTTAGCGATTGCTCTCTAATTGCAATTAGAGGGTAATCTCTAATACGTGTCAAGGAAGCCCACACACACCCTGGACTCGCTTCTGGACGCCGCTGCCGACCTGGCCGCGTCCCACGGCGCCGCGGCGGTCACCATGAGCGCGGTTGCGGCTGCCGTGGGCGCGCCGAGCGGCTCGGTCTACTACCGCTTTCCCGACCGGGCGGCGCTGCTGGCACGTCTGTGGCTGCGTAGCGTGGATCGATTCCAGAGCGGGTTCCTCGACGCCTTGCGTATCGACCCTCCGCAGCAAGCTGCGATGCGGGCCGCGCATCACGTGACCGACTGGTCGCGACGGCATCCGGCGGAGGCCGCGGTATTGCTCGCGGGTCCGGAAGCCTTCGGGTCCGCGCAGTGGAGTGCCGAATCCCGCGACGTGGCTGCGGCGCAGCAGGCCCGAATCGATGACGCCGTAAGGGAACTCGGCGATCGGCTGGGTTACCGCAGCCGGGCCGATCGGGAACGGCTGGCTCTGCTGATCATCGAGTTGCCCCATGCGGCCGTGCGGCGATGCGCGCGCAAGGCCGACGCCGACCTGACCGACACCGCCGAGGCCGTCGACCGGATCGTGGGTGAGGTGCTCGGTGAAGGTGTCGATGTGCTCTTCGATGCCCCTGCGGATTGCGAGCACGGGGGTTGACGGCGGCGTCGGTGCTCGGTCGTCGCTGTGCTTCGGCCAAGCTCGATCTGTCAGCGGAGGCTGTCGAAACCCCCTGCGGGGTCGAGGTATTGGGCATCGTTCACCCGGTGGAGCAGTTCGGTCATCGTGTGCAGGGCCCGGCCGAGGTTTTCGATCGCGTTGTTCTCGGCGGGGTCGGGGGACCAGGTCGTCGGTTCGGTCATCGTCGGCTCCGAATCGTGTGTCACCGGATGGTGGGGATGGCCAGATGGTGGGTGGTGCGGCGCTGGTAGGCGTCGCCGGCGCGGAGCACGGTCGCCTCGTCGAAGTGTTTGCCGCTGATCGACATCGACAGGGGCGTCCCGTCCGCCGATAGTCCGATCGGGAGGGCGAGGGTGGGGTTGCCGAGCGGGTTCCAGTACGGGGTGTGCAGGGATGCGAGCACATCCAGCGGCTGAAACTGATCGATGGCGTCGAGTCGCGGTGCGCCGAGGTGTCCGGTCGGAGTGACAACGAGATCGACGTCGTTGAGCAATTCGGCCATCCGGGTCGCGGCGATCCGCCGGACGCGTTGTGCCTGTAGGTAATCCGAGGCGGAGATTTCCGAACCGGACGCCAGGACGATTCGGGTGGCCCGTCCGTAGTCCATCCAGCGACTGCGCAGTGGCGAACGGTGGTAGGCATGGGCCTCGGCCAGCATGACGACGACATCGATCGCCACCACCTCGGGGTACATCGGAACTTCGACGGGGACGATGCGGGCCCCGGCCGCGGCGAGGACATCCAGGGCGGCGGTGAACCGCTGCGGCTGGATCAGGTCGATGCCCGCATTGGCGTAGCGGTCGAGGTTGTCGACTCCGATGGTGAGGCCCCCGAGATCGCCGGTGAGTGCGCCTGGGTACTCGTCGACCGGTGCCGTCGCACTGTAGGAATCGGCGGGGTCGTGCCCGGCGACGATCGACAACAGCAGGGCGCAATCGGCCGCGCTGCGAGCCATCGGTCCCACGTGGTCGAGGGTGTAGCCCAGCGGTACCACGCCGGACTTGGGTACGCGGCCGAAGGTGGGTTTGAGCCCGGTGGTTCCGTTGAACGCGGCGGGGATTCGGATGCTTCCGGCGGTGTCGGTACCGATGGCCGCCAGGAACATGCCGGTCGCGAGGCCACTGGCGGATCCGGAACTCGACCCGCCCGCCCAACGCTCGGTGTCCCAGGCGTTGCGTGGAATCGGGAAGGGCTTGTCCGGATCCGGTACGCCGACGGCGAATTCCATGGTGGTGGTCTTGCCAGTGATGATTGCACCGGCGCGCTCGAGCCGCTCAACCACCGCGGAGTCACCGGCGGCCATACCCCACGCGGAGTCGAGCGCCTGGCTCTGGGCAGTGGTCGGTCCGTGCGTGCTGGCGAGAATGTCCTTGATGCCCAACGGGATTCCGTCCAGCGGTGCCAGCGGCTGTCCGGCCGCGATCTTGGCATCGACCCGGGCGGCCCGGTCACGGGCGAGATCGTCGAATCGGGCCAGGTACACGCCAATGCGGTCGTCGAGGGCGTCGGCGGCGGCCAGACACTGTTCGAGGAGCTCACTTGCGGTGGTCTCGCCGTGGCGCAGTGCCGCTGCGGCGTCGGTGACGGTGGTGATCCGGGTGGTCGTGGTCATGGGTGTCCTCATCGGCAAGGTTGCGGGGTCAGCGATCGAGTCAGATCGATGCGGGGTATGTCACCGAACTTCATGACGACGTCACCGCGAAGAGCGCCGAGGGCATAGTCGACCGCCTGGCCGTCCGAGTCGCGAATCGTCTGCTCCCACAGCAGAATCGGCTCACCCAGCGCAATCTCCAGCAGTCTGGCGGTGCACTCGTCGGCCGCGACGGCCTGCACGGACAGATCGAAGCCCGCGACAGCCACATCACTGCAATGCAGCAGCGAATAGAAGTCGGTGCGAAACTCTTCCTGGTCGACTCTCGACGCCTCCGGGGAACGGAGGTAGTTGGTGAAGACCGCCATCGGTCGGTCATCGATGAGCAAGACATAATCGATGCACAGGCAGTCCTCGTCGACCGTGACGCCGTCGAGTTGAGTGGCGACCGCAAGCGGAGCGGGAATCCAGGTCCAGCGCAGAACACGCGGCGTGATGTGACCGTCTGCGAGATATCTCTCGAACAAGTTGCCTTGTGCCGGTAGGACACCCGGCACCACGTACTCCTCCCGGACCGTCATGGTGCCGACTCCTCGCCGGCGTACTACGAGTCCATCGCGGCGCAGCAGATCGAGCGCCTCGCGCACCGCCTCCCGCGATGCCTGATGTTGCGCCATGAGCTCGAATTCGGACGGCAGTCGGCCGTCGACGAAAGCGCCCCGGCGAATCTCGGCCCGCAACAGGTCGCGCACCCGCCGCCCCGCCAATTGGGCGGACCCGGGCATCACCTGGTCGACTCCACTCTGGAGCCTCGAACGGCAGGACCGGTTGTCGATGTCCGCAACCGGAGCCCGGTGCTGTCGATGATCGTGCATGAGGCCAGGCTGCGTGCTCGCACCGTTACGCGGCGGAGTATGGAGTTAACGTTGAGTTACGCCGGAATCTTCGCTATACGCGACGCTATCTACCTGCGAAAACGTCCTTCCAGCAACGGTGTTTCGCGGGGTTGATCAACAGGTCGCTCTGTGGTGTGTCCACCGCCAACGAAGACGGCGGCCGCTGTCCTCACCTTTCCACCGTATAACTCGCAAATATCTTCCGCTCCTTCATTTTTCGAGAACAGAGTTCACCCACCATGGCCGATGACGAATTGGAAGTTCCACGCTGGGCCGAGCTCGCCGCATGGGCGACAGTCTGATGCACGATTCCGTCGTGCACATGGCGAGTCTCGGCCGGATTCGGGATTGATGTCGGATCCACCGGCGAACTTGGACGGCTCTACCGCGGAGCGGAGTTTGCCGGCTACGTTTGGACCTTGACCAGGTGTCACAGTGCGCGGCGGTTCTCAACCGCGACCCGGTTCGCCTGTGGGGCGAGTGAATACCGGCATAGATCCCGCGACTGGGCGGTCGCCGAATCCACCCACTGGCCGCCATCATCCCCGCCACGTTCGGCGAGACCGGGCCTCGGCGGAACCGCGCGGGGCGGGGTGATCAGGTGACAACCTGTCGATCCGACCCGGCCGTCGCGCAATGGCTTCGCCGTAGATCAACGGCTGTGGGGCGATCTCGCTCGGGCCGCGCGGTCCGTGCTTGTGTGGAGCAGGGTGCCGGACGCAGCGTCATCATCGCGATGGCCAACAGGGCGTAGGTGAAGCTGCACGTCGCGGCCCCGAGGGGGCCGGTGGCATGCGGGCCGGCCGGGCCGAGCACGGCTGCGGCCGCTGCCACGGCGGCCGCGCGGTGGGCAGGTTTCCGATCCCGTGGCCGAGGGCTTCGACTGGGGGTCACCGAGTTGACGGTGACCAGGGTGAGCAGGTAGCCGGAAGTCGGCAGACGGCAGACGGCACGGCGACGTCGTCGGGGCGCGGATTTGTCGGGTCGCGGGTAGGATTGGGGGTATGACTCGTCGGACTACCAAGGTTTCGCTGTCGCTGGAGTCCAGCGCGTGGGAGATCGCCGAACGCGAGGCCGGCCTGGCCGGGATGTCGCCGTCGGCGTGGATCTCGAAAGCGTGCCGGGACAAGGCGATTCGCGACTTCCGGCCGGTGATGAAGCCGGTCGCCGAGGCGGACGCGGCCGCTGAATACGAGGCGGAACAGGCCGCGGCCGAGGCTGCCGAGGCTACGCGCCGCCACAAGGGCGCTGCGTGAGGCGCGGGGACATCCACCATTACGGACAACCCGGTGCGGCGCTGACGAAGATCGTGCTGCTGGCCTCCAACCAGGCGGTGCTCGACAGTGAACGATCCTGGTTCATGGGCCTGGACCTGCTCGACGAAGGTGACGGTGACCTGCTGACCGTGCCGATCCCTGAGCACGGGTGGGTCAACACGGCCGCGACGCATCGCCTGTATCGCCCATGGGTGGGTGATCGGGTCGCCAGCACTGCCCCCGAAACCATGGGGCGGGTCGAAGAGGCGCTGCGCGCGTCGCTGGACCTGTAGCCCGTGGGAGTTTCGTCCGGTCTGTAACTTGTTGCCCGGCACCGGCACCCGGCACTGGCTTTCGACATCGTCGGAATACCCGCCGATCACGCATTCCGGCCGAGCGCGTTGATCAGCGAGCCCTGACCACCGAAAGTCAGTCCGCTGATCAGGGCAGTATTCGCAGCGCTCCGACGCTCAGCATGGGACACGAGAAATTCGCATCCAATGCGACCCGGCGGTACTCGGTTCGTCCGGATGCCTTCGTTCGCGAGACACCCTCAGCGACAGTGCCTTTCGCAAGTCGAACCCATAACGCATTCCGTGACGCGGCAACGTCAAGCGGTCAGTTGGCACTGCAGATGCAAGTCCCATCGATAGGATCTGCCGTATGTCGATCGAGGTGGGAGCAGTTCATCGGATTCATAGATTGCTGTCGAGCGCATGTGCGGCGGCCGCTGTGGCCGGACTGATCGCGACCGCTCCGGTCGCGCACGCGGAGACCGATGGCGCTTCGTGCGCGCAGGGCTGGCAAGCCGATATTCTCGCGTCGGGTCTGGGTGGTCTGGAGAATCTCGAGCCCGACGGGGGCGGCGGCTTCTACGTGTCCGGCATTGTCAAAGGCGTCCTGTACCACGTCGATTCCGGTGGCGAGGTCACCGCGCTCCTGTCGGGTCTGGACAATCCGGCTGGGTTGCGGCTGATCGGTGACGATCTGTACTTCCTGACCGGCGACGGCACCGCGTTCGCCGGCACCGGCACCCTGCGGCGCTACAACGTGACCACCGGCGCGGTGACCACGCTGTTGACCGGGCTGGTTCAGCCCAACGGGTTGCTGCTGCTTCCCGACGGGGACCTGCTCATCTCCCACCTGTCGATTCCCATACCGGTGGGCATGAGCCGGTATCGGCCGTCCACCGGTGAACTCACCTCGCACTGGTCGAATACGCCCTACCCCAACGGTATTGCGCTGACAGCGGACCAGACAGCCATCTACACCGAGAACGACTTCACCTCGCAGGTGCTGAGAATTCCGCTGGATGCGCCGACGGCCGCCACTGTGGTCGCCAGCGTTCACGACGGCCTCTTCCCGGGCCTCGACGACATCGAGGCCACCCAAGCCGGGCAGATCTATCTCGCTGGCGACACCTCCGGCAGCGTCTACAGCATGGATCCGGCGACGGGCTCCACCTGCATCATCGCTACCGGCTGGCAGACCCCGAGCCCGATGCTGCCCAACGGCCCGACCTCGGTCCGGATCGCCCGCGACGGACAGGGCTGGGCGCTGTATGTCACCAGCATCGACGGCAACCTACGCCGCCTGCGTCCCCCGCCCGGGGTCGACCTCACACCCGTACTCGTCGACACCGGCGTCGCACCCCAGGCCTAGCCTGAATCGGGGGTCACAGTGCTGCTTCGGCGGCGCGGACGGCGCGGACGAGGGTGGCGGTGGCGTAGCGCCGCCAAATGGGTGCGACCGCAAGGCGGATGAACCAGTACCGACCTGGGCGTGGATGGAACGAATAAGTCCAGCGGACAAGGCAATCCGAACCGTTCGGGGTGAAGGTCCACTCTCCACGCACCTTTTCGACCAGAAGACGCAGCGGGCCGGTGAAATCGGTTATTTCGTAGGCGAAGCTGTGGGGCCGGGTATAGGCGATGAGGCGTTCGCGGGCTGTGGAGCCGTCGGACAGGACCGGAATGCGGGTGTTGCCAATGGTGTCCCATGGCCCGGACTGGTCGCGGACACCGTCGACGCCGGGCAGGGGTCCCATTCCGGTGAAGATGGTGGTCAGGTCGATCGGCTCGATGATGTCGAAGGCGGTCTCCGGTGAACTGCGGCAGGGGGATTCGACGGTCACCGGCACATATCCGAGGCTCATGCCGCCTATTGTGCCCTTGATTCAGTACCAGGCTGGGGCTCGTGCACCGCGGGCCCGATCGCGTCGGTATGTGTTGCTGACGTTCCGGTGATCCGCCACCGGCGGAGCCGACCACAAGCGCATGGCAACGAATAGTTCTGTGCCGCAACGTTGTTCACGACGCCAGTGGTGGCATCACCGGCGGGCGCGGGGCGTGCGGCCTGGCGCTGCGCCACACGAGATCCGGCCGGCGCTCGGCTGTTGTGCACCCGTTCTGGGACCGATTCGATCAGTTCCGTGTAGCCGGAGCGCACATTTGGGCGCTCGGGCCCCAGTCGGACCGGCCGACGGCGAGCTGTGGGCACCGGCGATCGTATCGGGCGGTTGGCCCCAGAACGAATCGCTGGGGCGTCGTGCCTACCCGTGTCGTGCTACGTCCTCACACAGGATGCTCGGCCAGCGTGCGAGATCGGCCGGTGTGTGCGCCACCTCCAGCGTGGCCTTCGGCAGCAGGTCCACCAGCGCCTCGGCGGTCGACACCGGGTGGGCGGGGTCGTCGATCCAGGCCAACACCGTGGTCGGCACCTCGATCGCGGCGATCGCCTCGGGGGCGGGCAGGTCGCTCATCGCTGCCCCGCGGAACAGTGAGGGCAGTAGGTGCTCGGCGACATCCGGCACGGTTTCCGGCGTTCCGGCGGTGGCCGGCGGGCGAGGCACGGTGAGATCGGCACCGAGGAAGGCGTCGAGTCCCTGCTCCTCGATCAAGCGGGCATTCTTCCGGTAGATGTCGGCCTTCGCGGCGCGGGTGCGCCAGGCGGTCGCGGGCACCAGCAGGGTGAGGCCGGCGAATCGGCCAGGATCGCGGACAGCGGCATGCAGCAGTGTCCCGGTGCCCATCGAAGGACCGACACCATGCACCTGTTCACCGGGGAACCAGTGGTCGAGCAGGTTCAGCAGGTCATCGGCCAGAACCGGCCACCGATAGTCCTCGGGGACGGTACGGCCCGTCGAGTGGCCGTGGCCGCGCGCGTCGTACCGCAGCAGTCGGGTTCCGCTGAGTCCGCGGCCGAGATCGAGGTCCATCAGACGGTCGCGGTGGCGGCTGGAGGTGAGGCCGTGGAGTTGGACGACGGGGTGGCCGCCCTCGTCGCTCAGTTCCACGTCGAGGTCGGCGCCGGGAACACGGAAGGTCGGCACGGCGGCTCCAGGGTGCTGGTGAGACGGCAATCGCTCGGGAAGGAGCCTAGGATACCGTCATGCGGCTGACCAACGTCGCGCACTTGCGCCTGCCGTTCGGCCGCCTGCTGGGCTTCGACGTCACTGCGGGTCGATTGGGCCGGTCACTTCCCGTGTCCTTCGACCAGCGACGCCACGTCGGCGCCGGCGACCGAGCGGGATCCTGGATGGCGTTGTCCTTCAGGCTCTCCGCGCCGGTACCGCCCGACGAACTCGCGACCGCCTGGCTGGCGGTGATCGAACGGCACGGCACGCTGCGGTCGGTCTTCGTGCCGGGCGAGGACGGCGAGCCTCGGCTGCACGAGGTCGATATCCTGCCCGGCGGCTGGGTCGAGCATGTGATCGCTCCGGGGCAGGCGGTCAACGACGCGCTCCGCGCCGTGCTCGACCGTGCTTGTTCACCGTACGGTCGTCCGTCGTACCGGCTCTGCGTGCTCGAGACCGCGGTAGGGCCGACCGTGGTGATCGCCGCCGACCACGCGCACGTCGACATGTGGTCGATGCTGGTGATCGCGCGCGACCTGCTCACCGCGCTGGCCGCGGTGCAGAAGGGTCGTGCACCGTCGTTGCCGCCCGCCCCCGCCTTCGCGGAGCACACCCGCGCGCTGCGGGACCGCCCGCCGGCACCCGACGAGGTGCACCGCCGCTGGGCCGAGGTGCTGGCGGGCAGCGGCGATGTGATGCCACGGTTCCCGCTGCCGCTGGGTGAGGCGACGTTGCAGGAGGAGCGCGTGGAGGTGCGCGATGTCCTCGACGTCGACGACAGCGCCGCGTTCTCGGCGCAGGCCCGCGACGACGGCGTCTCGACCTTGGCGCTGGTGGTGGGGGCGATGACCGAGGTGACCCACGAGTTGGCCGGCACCGCACTGCGGGCCGTGTTTCCGGTGCACAGCCGGTACGACACCACCTGGCACGACTCGGTGGGGTGGTTCATCACCAACTCGGTGCTCGAGTCGGCCGACCCCGATCCCCGTGCCAGCGCGGAGGCGGTGAAGGAGGCCGTCCGGATGGGGTCCTGGCCGCTGGAGGACATCCTGCGTCCGTGGGGCGGGATGCCCGAGGCGCCGGGGATGTTCGCGATTTCGTGGCTGGACCTGCGTCGGCTGCCGGTGCGAGTCGACGCGACCGGATTGGAGGCGCAGTACGTCGGCGCCACGATTCGGACCGACGGCGTGATGCTCTGGTTCATCCTCGACGAGGCGGGGCTGCACCTGCGCTGCCGGTATCCGGACACTCCCGAAGCCCGGCGGCACGTCGGCGCCTGGCTGGACACGCTGATCGACCGACTGCAGTCACGGGCACGGGCTTCGGTCGGTGGTCGGCTCCGACTCGGCGACCGGATCTATCGTGTGCAGCGGGCGGGGCGTGCCGACGTGCCAGCGCTGGTCGCGCTGCTCTCCGACGACGAGATCGGCCGTACCCGCGAAGGTTTCGAAATTGCCCGCTACGAGGAGGCATACGACGCCGTCATCAGGGACCCGTCGCACTATCTGGCCGTGGTCCGGGACGAGGGCGACCGGATCGTCGGCACCATGCAGCTCACCATCATTCCGGGGCTGTCCCGCGGCGGCGCCACCCGCCTCCAGATCGAGGGAGTCCGGGTCGCTGCCTCCGAACGCTCTCGCGGCATCGGAACCGCGATGCTCGAGTGGGCACACGCCCACGGCAGGCACCGAGGTGCGACACTCGCGCAGGTCACCACAGACCGGGTGCGCGAGCGGGCTCACGCCTTTTATGCGCGGCTCGGGTACGACAACAGTCACGTCGGGCTGAAGCGGGCGCTCTGACCGATTCCCGGCGCTCGCTCAGGGGCGCGAGAGGGGCGCCACTAGCGGACGCCCTGGGCCGCGGGCCGTTCGGTGTCGGCCGCGACCGACTCATGCTTGTAGTACTAGGAGCTACCGGTGTTGAGCAGCCGATCGATCTGGCTGCAACCGATGGGCCGGGGGCGCGGGGTGTCCGGTGTGGATCCGCCGGGTGCGGGCTGGACGTCCAGTGTGATCGCCATGGTGTTCTTGCCGTCATTGGTGGTGAGGACGTGGCGGCCGGCCGTCGACGGGATCCAGCTCACACCCGCGACCGGGGCGAGCGGGATCTCCGGATTGCCTTTCGAGATATTGCTTCCGATGCACACGCCGTTGTCGTAGAAGCTCACGAATTCCGTCCCGTAGGAGGTTGTTGCGCTGAGAACGTAATAGGTTCCGACGTAATAGGTTTGACCAGCAGGATTGATCGTGAACGCGACAATATCGGCGGATGCGGCGGGTGCGCCGGTGGCTACCGTCGCAGCCAGTCCTGTCAATCCCCAGCCGATTCGGTGGCCGGGGCGGGAATGTGTGGTCATCGATCTCCTGATTCGGGTTTCCGAGGTTTATGGGTCGAGGAACGCTACCGTGAGGTACGACTGAAACGTGGCGATTTCAGTATCGGGGTCTGTCCCGACTTTCAGGGGTCATCTGTTGGGGCTCAGCCTTCTTCGCGACGCAGCATGCGCTGCAGGTGATCGAGTTCCTGCGCTGGCTGGTTCACGAGACTGACGATCTACCGCAACCGACTGCCGACGCCAATCACATGAGACAGCACACCTGGAAGCTGCCGAGATCACCGCGAGACAAAGGCCTTTCGAACAGACTTGAATCGGCATTACGGGACGTTCAGATACCCGCGAACTCCAAGGCCACAGGACCCCACATTCGGCCTCATCGGCGGAACCTGACTGCACGAGAACACCGCGATCTACCGCCGCGAGTCGCAGTATTCCGGCCGGGTGTTGTGGCGCTGGAGTGGACCCCAGCACCACACACCTCTCCGAACATCTCGGCCGATCGTGTCAGTCTCGCGAGTCAACCTCAGGCCGACGGTCGGCGAGGAATGGGGCGCCCCGGTCCGGCCCAACCTTTCACCCCGACTCGGCACACGAACGGTGGTCCAGGCCCACCCGCTGAAAGGCCGGGCCAGCCCCGACATCATGGCCGAACCGCCGCCGATACGCGTGCGAGACGTCGGCTCTGCCGTGAGGGAGTGAACACCGCAGCGAACACGAACCTGGAGCGAACACGCGCCGCGCTTCAGTAGCGTCCGTGCGGATCGATGGCGCGGGCCTACGCCGATATCTCCGCCGAGGAGCTGGCGATGGCCGGGGGTGCTCGCTCGAGTGACCACTCGGCTCAACGCGGTGCTGGAAACCGCGTGACCCGTCGCCTGTGTCGATCTGTCACCTGCGGGTACGCCTGAAATTACCGAGGCAGGGAGAAAACAATGACTCAGCAGGACGTGGTGAACGCATTGATGGATCGGGCGGGCACGGGCTACGCGGCCGAGGCCGGAATAAACCTGGCCGATAAACCCGCTCCACTGTTCCAACTGCTCATGCTCGCCGAATTGCTCAGCACCAGGATCTCCGCCGATATCGCCGTCGCCGCTGCCAAGGAGCTGGTCAGCACCGGATATCGCACCCCACAGCGGGTCGCCGACGCCGACTGGCAGGAACTGGTCGACGCACTCGGCCGCGCCCACTACAAGCGCTACGACGAAAGTACGGCTTCCCGCCTGGGGGATATTGCTTCCCGCATCCTGGACCGCTACGGCGGCGACCTGCGCAAACTGGCCGACGAAGCGGAGCACGACCCGGCCCGCGCCGCCCAATTGCTGCAACAGTTCCAGGGGATCGGCCCCACGGGCAGCGATATCTTCCTGCGCGAAGTCCAAGACATATGGACCTGGGCGCGACCGCATTTCGACGAACGCGCGCTGCGCGGCGCCGAACGCGTCCGACTCCCCGCCGACCCGGAGCGACTGGCCGACCTCGCCCCCGAAAACCACACCGCCGACCTGGCCGCGGCGCTGGTCCGCGTCACCCTGAACAACGAGATCGCCGATCAGGTCCTCGCCGCAACCAAACGGGTGTCATCCGCGGGCTCCTCGACCTGACCGGAGACCCGGACAAAGTGATCACCATCGCCGATCTCGAGGCGCCGATGCTCGGTATCCGATTCGCCGGTGTCGGCGGCAGCATGCCCGAAGCTCTCGCCGCGGCCGTCGACCTCATCGCGCGCGGGAAGCTCCACATCCCGGTCGACCGGTCATATCCCCTCACCGAGGCCGCGTCCGCGCACGCCGACAGCCAGGCCGGGCACACCCGCGGACGCCGGGTCCTGCTCGTCTGAACCGATCGTGCCCCTCACCACCTCGGCGCAGGCTGACCCCGCCCGATCGCGGCAGGACCGGGCGGTCGCGACGGTCACGGTCCATGGCCCCAGCGTCGGGCGGCGGGGGATCCTCAGCGGCTCGAGACGGCGGGCTGGGCGGTTCCCCGACGCCACCATGCCGATCTACCGCGGCGTGCAACGCGCGCATTGCCCGCACCCGTGCCCGGGCGCCGGCCTGATCGAAAGCAGAACAGCCACATGAGACTCGCCAACCTCGACGGCCGCGCCACTCTCGTCACCGACGAGGGTGTCATCGACATCGCGCACGCCTCCGGTGGCGCGCTGCCCAGCGACCCCGACCACGCTATCGCCGACCTCGACCAGATCCGCGTCTGGTTCGAGGCCACTGGCCCCAAGGCCGATGTCCGTTGGGATGCGGACAGATCCAGACCTTCCGCCACGCCGGTGGAATGGCCAACGCCCGGATTCGTTCCAAGGTCGAGCCGTCGATGTCGGGCTTTCCCTGGGCGGTGGTGTAGGAGAATCCACGTCCGCAGCGTCGTCTGACGATTCCCGGTGCGTGAATATCACTGCGTCGCAACCGCATTGCTGATCCTCGGGGCGGGCGTGCGATCGACCGGGTCGGATGCGCCGATGCCGGAGGTGAATTCGTGAATCCGTAGTGGTCCGCCCGCGGTTCGCGACAGTGGCGGAGTGTCGATGTCGGCGGCGGTGCGTGTTCCGTCGAGCACTTCGAGCAATGCTTCTACGGAGCTGTAGCGGGGGCTCCATCCCAGCACGTTGTGGGCACGAGCGGCGTCAATGACGACCCCGGATGACCTGAACGCAGTTAATGGGTGGCACCGCGTGGTGCCACCCATCAACTCACGTCGAGACGCGACCTAGTTGGTGTTGATTTTCAGGCCGGGGTTGGCCGCGAGGATCGACTTGATCGGCTGCGCGTACGACCGCGTGGCCGGAGAAGATCGCCCTTCAATTGGGACCCCTCAGAGGTCAAACGTCCCGGACACCGGCTGATCTTCAGAGGTTGACAGCAGGCTGTCGAGGGCTTGCCGGGATCGTTCCAGTCGGTTGATCGCCTCCGACATGCGAGACCGTTCGCGCGCGAGGTATCCGGCCATCTCCGGGCAGGTCGCGTGCAGCTGACCGGCCCGGTACTCGGTGCACGGGAGCACGATCGCGATGGTCGCGGTGTTCAGGCCCGCGGCCAGCAGCGCGCGGATGATCCCGACCCGGATCACGTCGGCGTCCTCGAACATGCGGTGCCCGCCGGACGTGCGCCGAGGCGACAGTAGCCCCCGTTGTTCGTAGTACCGCAGCAGTCGGTCCGGGACCTCCGTGCGGGCCGCCAGCTCCCCGATCTGCATATGTGGCCTCCGTCACTCCGGCTTGATCCTGACATCGATGTCAGGTTCTAACGTCGTGGCATCCAACAAGGGACGACGGAAGGAGATTCCCATGTCAGGAGCGGTCATCATCGGTGCGGGTCCAGGTCTGGGGGCCGCGGTGGCGCGCCGGTTCACACGCGAGGACCTGCCGGTCGCGCTGATCGCGCGAGGTGTGGGGGTAGCGGATCTGGCGGCGGCGATCGAAACGGACGGCGGGACGGCCGTGGCCCTGCGCGCCGACGCCACCGACGGTTTGGCCCTGCGAGCCGCCCTCGATGCGGCGGTGGACGCCCACGGGGTGCCGGACGTGCTGGTCTACAACGCCGCGATCATCCAGCGCGACCGACCCGGCGAGCTGAGTCGCGAGCAGCATCTGCGCGCCTGGGAGGTGAACGTGCTCGGCGCGATGGACGCCGCCGGCCACCTCGCACCGGCGATGGCCGGGCACGGCGGTGGCACGATCCTTCTCACCGGCGGCATGCCGCTCCCTGACGCCCGCTACGCCAGCCTGTCCCTCGGCAAGGCCGGACTCCGGGCGCTCACCGCGCTGCTCGACCAGCAGTACCGGCCGGGCGGGGTCCACGTCGCCACCGTCATCGTCGACTGCCACATGGTGCCCGGCACCGACTCCGACCCCGATCTCGTCGCCGAGCACTACTGGACGTTGCATCAGCAGCCGAAGGACCGGTGGCAGCAGGAGATCGTGCACACGGGCTCGACTCCGGTCTGAACGGCGGGCCGTTGCTGCGGAGCTGGCAACTGACACGCCTTCGCCTTGCGCCGGCTGAGTTCCTCATGCCCCAGCGCGACCGCCGACAACCTCCAGCCTCGGTGATGCCTGTCCGATGTGGGTCAGGCGGTGAGCTCGAGGGTGATGAGAGTGAAGCCCGTGTCGGGGTCGAGGTGGCGGGTGATTTCACGGAAACCCAAGCGGGCGTAGAAGGCTCGGGCGCTGGAGTTGAGCTCGAACACGTCGAGGGTCACCGTGGGGTGCAGGCTTAGCGCGTGGGCGACCAATTGCCTTCCGATGCCCGATTTTTGGACGCCGGGGTCGACGAACAGGCCACCGATCTCGGCATCGAGCATCCCCAGCAGCCCCACCACACCCCGGTCCGGCAGCTCGGCGACCCAGTTATCGGCGTGAACGAGATAGATCTGGCGAAGCTTGCGCTCGCGCTCCCCGGTGCCCTCCTCCGCGATGAAGGGATGCGCGATGCGGGTGGCGCGGCTCCAGAGGCCGACCACGGCCTCCTCGTCCTCGGGACGGTAGGGACGGATAGTCACAGAGGTCGGTTCGGACAGTCGGGCAGCCGCGTCGGCACTGGGAGTCGTCACGAACAACAAGCTTCGCTGCGCAATAGCTGCGTTGGCAAACGTTTTACGGCCGGTCACCGGTGAGGATCCCGCCATCGATCACGGCCACCGCGCACTGGGTCCCGCACCTGGCCGGCCATGTCGACTACCGCGAACGCACCGCCACCGGCCTGCGCCACCCGTCCTGGCGCGGACTCCGATTCGACCGCTCACCAGCGGACATCGCAGTTCCCGAGCACAACTGGCCTTCCGCCGCGGCGGTTGGCCATCGCTTTCCGAACGCTGGTACGTCAATAGCCTCGGAGCCGCCCGCGGCCGCACCACCGGCTGCCGCCGACTGGGGGCCGGGGCCTGCAGGCAATCGCGGGTGCCCTGAGCTCATCGGTAGTCGTGTGTGACGGCCAGCATCTTGAGGGCCATCACCCAGCCCGCGCCCAGGACAGCACCGCCAGCCGCGGCGGTGGGCACCGACCGTGTCAATGCCGTCAAGCCCAAGAAAAAGATTATGCACGCGACCGCCGCCAGAGCAGTGCCGGTGAGATCCGCGCTCGTCGTATTCGAGGTCCGATTACGTGAGTTGATGATCATGACACCAGAGTTGCCCGAATAGTAATTTATTAAACTGTGATACAACATCCTGTGATGTGCATTGCGCATATCAGCTGGTAGTAGGCATAAAATTTATATGACCCGACGACCGATCGGCTGTCGTCGTCTTCCTGGAACCGAGTTTCGATTCGTGTCACGGTGGGTAATAGCCGCGGTATTTCCTGGTTGAACAGCTCTTTTGAGGAATGTGGACGGTGGTCTCCAACGCTCGGGTGGCTGCCGATCCGTTTGCGCGTTCTACCCGCACGCACCGGATTTACCGAAGGAAGCATCAGAGACGCGGCTGCGATGGACGCAACTCTTCGCACAGTGCTTGTCGCATCGCGCCGACCGGCGTACCCCGACACAGAGCTTGGCTGTAGCGGTGGGGCACTTCCGTCGCCATGGCGGGGGGACGACGCGATCGCCGACAACCCTCCCGCCCTGGCGATGCCGTCCGATCGGGCCAACCCCAGAATGACAAAAGGATGCCTGTTCCAGGCACAGTGCGCTGCAACACGCAGAGCACTACGCCTTGCCGTCCGCCCTCGGTGGTGTTGACGCACCTCAGGCCGACATCGCTGTCGATCTCCTCGGGCGAAGCGGACAATCAGGTCATGGATTCGCGCGCCGAGTCATCCCGCGTATCGCGAGGGCGGGCATCTGGGCCACCTGTCTCGCCGGGCCCGTGGACGGGTAGTTTCCGGTTCTGGTTCGCCACGCGGCGCTGGGAGTGGTCACCGGAGGTGTACAAGATGCACGGCTACGCCCCCGGCGAGGTCGAGCCGACGACCGATCTGCTGCTGGCGCACAAGCATCCCGGCGACCGTGAGCAGGTCGCCGAGATCATCTCTCGTTCCATCGCGCATGGCGAGCCGTTCTCGAGCCGGCATCGGTTCATCGATACCCACGGCCAGGAGCATCAGGTGATGGTGGTCGCCGACCGCATCCTCGATGAGGACGGGCGCCCGGTCGGCACTGCGGGGTTCTACATCGATCTCTCGGGCACGCTTGCCGATGCCGGGCAGTATGCCCTCGACACGCAACTGCCGGGCCTGATGGACGCGCGCGCCACGATCGAGCAGGCCAAAGGCGTGCTCATGCACATGTATCAGGTCAACAGCGAGCAGGCCTTCCAGTTGCTGCGGTGGCGCTCACAGGAGACCGGGGTCGAACTCCGGGCGCTGGCCGAGCAACTGCTGGCCGAACTGTCGAGCGTGCCGCCCCCGGCGGAGGCCCTGGCCAGGTTCGATCACCTGCTACTGACCCTCCACGAACGCATCCCCACCGACCCCACGCTGCCGATCGCTGCCGAAGGCAGTGACGTCGAGCAGTGACCAATCCTTCTTCGTTTTCCGAACGAGGCGTCGACACTCGCACACGGACACCGCAATCCGGACATGAGTGCAGGCGCATCGCAACGCCGGCGTCCGTGTGCGAGTGGGGGTTCCGGGTGGAAAGGGCTCGAACCGGGTCAGAGGTGGTTCTCCTGGACCTGCTTCAGAGGTACTGCATCGGGCAAGACCTGATCGGGGGATGCCGCGGTGGCCCGGGTCTGGGAAGGGAAGGGAGAGGCAGAGGGGGAGCGGAGTGCGTGGAAAGGGAGCAGACTGGACACAGAAAGGTCATCATGCGAGCGATACAGGGACTGCTCAATGTGGTGTTGGGGATCGTGACGGCCGTGCTCGGCACGGTAGTCGGGTTGCTCGCGACCGTGGTGTGGATTCTCGGTGCGGTGTTGTGCGCGACGATCCTCCTGATCCCGCTGGGACTTCCTGTCATCAAGCTCGCCAACCGTCTGTTCGGTTCTGCTCGACAGTTGATGCATATCCCCTGACGCACCTCCCCGACGTGAATTGCCATCCGAACATGCCGGGGCATTCGAGGGGAGAGACGCTACTGACACGTTTCGCCACGAGGGCCAACTGACATCCATGCGGTGTGGTCAGTGGGCGATGCGTTCGTGGAGGGTGAGAAGGATGTGGTCGAAGGCCGACACGGTGGCGGGTTCGGCCGGTGGCACGGTGGGCAGTTCGCGCAGTAGTTGTTCGGCCAGGGCGCGGAGTTTGGTGTTGGTTTCCTGGGAGCGCCATACGAGCAGTTTGAATGC
>NZ_JBHZAL010000063.1:0-18558 GCF_042754245.1 Nocardia sp. NPDC059228
CCCGTACGGCGGGTCCGAGGGCTACCCGCAGCAGCGCCCCCCGGTCCGCCGTCAGCAGGAGCCCCCGCCGCCCCCGCCCCAGCAGGAGAACGACTGGGACGGCCCGCAGCCCGAGGAGACGCACCCGTTCTTCACGGGCGCGGACCAGGACAACGGGCGCGACGACGACCGGCCCCGTCTCCTCGACGACCGGGACGACCGCGACGACGACCCTGAGTACGACGACGACGAGGCCGGCGGCCGGCGCGGCGGCGGCCGCGGCGCCCCTCTGCGCCGGGCGCGGTTCCCGCCCCGGGTTGGCGTATCCCCTTGCGGCGGGGCCCCCGCTTCTCGTCACCGGACCCGATTGTCGTCCGGTCGCCAGATATTCCACCCGAGACCGGGCCCGCGAACCATCTGCCCGACGGCATCCTCATAGTGCTTCTTCGCTTCGCAGTCGTCCACACACGCCCGGTGCCGATCGAGGCCGCCCTTCGCCTCGGCGAGCGTGGCGGGACGCCGATGCGGCGCGCGGTGCCGGTTACGGGTCGCACGTGCCACAACCGGGCTCCATTCGACTCGCCGGAAACCGAATGACCTTCGCGGACTCGAGCTTCTCCGCGTCGATCCTGATGATCTGCCCCGCAGCCATCTTCCGCTCACAGATCGCGGTAACGCAGTCCTGATGCAGAACAAGCGATTCCATTGCCTCGGTGGACGTCATCGGGGGCTCCCGGTCCCCAACGTCGCAGCTTTCCAACCGCTCGTACCTGTCCACGCCGCATTCACCTCCTGACGCACGCTCATCGTTTTCCGCTGGCGGCGATGGCGGCCGCGATTTCTTGTTTCAAACCGACCGGAATTTCTAATGTCCTCGACGAGGCAGGCGATGGAGACCACTGACCCGGCCACCGTCAAGAGCGTCAAAGCCCAAGCATCCCAAGGCATTACAACTCCTAGTTGTATCTGGGTGAACTCCCCTCCGGCGGCATCGTTCTCATCGTCGCCAGGAGCTATGGATTAAGAATGCACCCAAAAGTGCTGCGGCAATACGTGCATGACTCACAGTCGCATGAAATAAGATTGAAGTGCAGTGTGCACATGTGCGTAGAGAACGTTTCCCAGATAGCGAGGCTAACGAAATGGCCGGATTGACGGTCTCTCGCATGGATTTCGGAAACTTCATGAAATCTGTGCGATCAAAAGCACCTCGTACGGCCCTGTCGACCGCGGCAGCCCACCTCGAGGTCACGCGATTTGTCCTGATGCGGATGGAGGAAGGCTCGCCGACCAAGCTCACCAGGCCGCAGATCAAGGACCTGCTCGAGTACTACCACGCTTCCCCGGAGGACCAGGCCAAGGCACTCAAGCTTCTGGAAGAGGTTCGAGCACAGGACAATGCGGCGAAGGCGCAGGGGAACTCGAAAGGGTTCTGGCAGCCGTACAGCGACCAAGTCGCGCCGAACTTCGAGAAGCTCCTCCGGCTCGAAGGAGTGGCAGAGCAGATCATCACGTACCAACCGGTAATCGTGCCCGGCTTGCTGCAGACTGCTGACTACCGGCGGGAAATCGTCCGCGTCACCCTGCCACGTCTGTCCGCAGTGGACGTAGAACGGCGGGTCGAGCTCACCCAAAAGCGGCAAACACGGTTGGATGATGCCGGTTTTCGGTTGGAGGCGTTCATATCCGAAGCGGTCTTGTGGAACAGGCCTGGGCCGCCGGAGGTCATGTCAGCACAACTGCGGTGGCTCGCCGAGGTTGGAGACCGGGGCAATATCGAGATCCGGGCGCTCCCGTTCGCTATCGGCCCACACCCGGGGCTTGTCATTCAGCAGTTCATCCTGCTCCATCTGCCCAAAGGCACGAGTGGGATGACTTTGCCGCCAGTGGTATACGCCGAAGGCGCCATCGGCAGCGTTCTCCACGAGCACGACGAAGAGGTCGACGAATATCGTGAAGCAATCGCCGGTCTCCGGGCTGTAGCGTTGACAGCGCAGGACACCAGGGACTTGCTGGTGCGAATCGCAAAGGAGCACACGGCATGAAGAAGCCGGTAATGAGCGAGTGGTACAAGTCGAGCTTCTCCGATGCTGGCAAGGAGTGTGTCGAGGTTCGGCACGACCCGGCTGTCACGCTGGTGCGCGATACGAAGGACAACAGTCGGGGCCCGATCCTGGCGTTCCCTGCCGACGTGTGGGCCAACTTCATCGACAGCGGCATCTGGCAGCGCTGACGACTTAGCAGAACGACAAAACCCCCGGCGGACAACGTGATCCAGCCGGGGGCTTCTCGTCGGTCCTGCTGGGTGAAGCCGGTCTCTCGATCGGTGGTCACGATCCGATTCTGAAACCGCTTGTGGCTCAACGATCCTGACCCATCAGGCTCCAAATGTGTTATCCCACTCCAGAACGACGCGCACGATCCATCGTTCTACTTCCGCGGGCTCCGGCGGCGGCAGCTCTCCTGCGTACTTCCGGGACAGTCGCGCGGGAAGTTGTTTGTCCGGATGTGGTATCAGCTCGGCAGTGCCTGCGATGTCGATCGTCCGGTAGGGATCTCGGGAGTCCAGCACGGTCACGCTGACCCGCGGATCACGCGCAAGCGATTGCGCCCTGTCCGACGCTGCGCGGTCGTCGAGAACACCGGAGCGTCATCATCTCGATCCACCCAGACCGCCGATGTATGCGGTGACCCGTCCTCGTTGGCGGTGGCAACCACGGCAAAGTTCTTGCCATCCAACATGTTCCGCATGTGCTCCTGAAGTTCGGCCACCACTGGAACCTACCCACCTGGGGTATCCGAGTGAATGGCCCAAAGCTCATCCTTACATCCAGATCACTCATCGGGCCGGCCCGCCGGTCGTGAGCCCATTGCGGGTAGTCCGCGCGCCGGACCGCCGTATACCGCGCTGACCGAAACGGTTGACGCGACAGATATGGCTATTTTCCGCTGTTGATCATCTGAGTAGGATTTCATTCGAGGGCGATCGAACATGGGGTTTCTCATGGAAGGCGCCCCCGGACATGCGCAGACCGGGCTTGTTCGGACTTGCCCGCCGAAGCGGCTTTCACAGCGACACCATCGGCCGCGCCGCAACCCCGGATGGTCACGACGGCGTAGTCGTTACTCGAACGAGACGTGCGAGGTGACGAAATCGATCAGGCGCAGCAGTCGGTTCACCGAGTCCGGGAAAGGCAATGATGATGACCAACGAGACTTACCGGTGTACCACACGTCAGCTGTTCACCGCGTTCGCGCTGGCGGGGGTGGCGATGGCAGTTCCCGCGACGGCGGCGGTTCCGGCCCTGGCCGCGCCGAGTGCAGCGCCCGGCGTGGTGCAGGTCGATCGGACTTGGGGGTGGTTTGGTAATGCCGCCGAGCCGGTTCCGGCCCCGCCTGTCCCGCCCCATGGCTGCGACAACGAAAGCTGTGGGGAAGGCGGTGGGGGCGAAAACACCTGCACCGACCCCAGCCAGACCGGGAACGGCTGCAGCGACAACGGCGAACACGGCGGGACCGGAGGCGGACCAGGTGTGGCCGAGGCCCGCGGAATCCACTACACCACGGCCACGTCCCAAGTGATCGAGAGGTAGCGGCGGCGTCCAGCAATCGCTCAACTGTGAACCCGAGCAGACTGGCTTGCAGCCGGTGCGAGCCGTTCGGGTAGTGGTGCGAGCGTGTAGTTCTGCCAGATGTAGCTGTCCATTTGATGCTGGTCACCGGAGAGGTTCACCACCCGGTCGACCTTGCCGTCGATGGTGAAGTGCCACACCAGCGCCCAGATGGTATCCACCTTGCCGGAGCCGGCGGTGGAGTAGCCGCGGTGGATGTCCACGACATACTCGTCGTTGGCCTCCAGGAAGAAGGTCTCCGCCTTCATACCCGCCTTGGACAGCTGATCGAAGAACGCGACGACCTCGTCGATGCCGTGTTTGGTCCCGGATAGTGCGTGACGGCCCGGAATGGTCCACGCGATGTCCTCGGTGAGAACAGCGCGCATGCCGTCCAGGTCATAGCGGGCGTAAGCGTCGAAGAAGGCGGCGATGGCGGCGACTTTCGAAGCTCGGTCGTTCACAGTGCGCCTTCCTGGCTGCGGGAGAACGGGATTCGGGTCAGGTCGGTCGTGGTTTCGAGGAGCGCGTGCGAGTCTTGGGCCAGCCACTCCGGGAGCAGGACGGTGAAGGCCACGACGTCCGCAAGCGCCATATGGGTGTCGACTGCCGCCTGGTCGGCATAGCGCTCCCGGATGAGATAACGGCCAGGCTGGGCCGGATCGCGCCAGAAGCCGTAGTCGAGCACACCGGGTTCGGTGGTCGCGGCCTTGGCGAGGGCGGTGATCGCGGCCTCGAAAGCGGCGGTGTGCGCGGGGGCGATGTCCAGCACCGCGGTCAGCTGGATTGTCATATGTGCAGGCTAGGGTCACGTGCACGGTCGAGGGAAAGATCGATTCGGGATAGAGTCGGAACGGGTCGTTATCAATCGGCAGGGGGCGCATGGCTCCGGACACGGTGAGCCTGCGGTATTTTCTGATGCTCGCGCAGGAATTGGAATTTCACGCGAGCGGCCGAGCGGATCGGCATCGCCCATCCGGCGCTCAGCGGCCGCATACGCCGGTTGGCGGCGGAACTCGGGACGGCGCTGTTGCTGCGGAGTACTCGTAGTGTCGAATTGACCACGGCCGGTACGGTAGTGGCGCAGGAGGCGCCGGCGCGTGAGCAGTCACCGCTACCCCGCCGCATCCGGGCCGCCGCCAAAGACCTCGCCCACGAACTCGGCTGGCTCCAGTAGAGCTGCTCGAACGCTGCCCCCAGTTTTGGGGGCCGCCAGTGTTGCTAACGGTATCCAAGGATCATCCGACGAATGGACTGTGAGTCCGAAAAAGCGCAGGGTTCAACAGTTCTCGGCGCGGATCGGTGTCCTGGCGGCGGTTGCGATCGCGACACTGGTCGGGGCCGGCGGACCCGCCGCTGTTACGTCATCAATGCGACGGACGGCGTGATCGTCGGCAAGGGCACCGCGGCTCTCACTCTCGGCCGACGGCAGACCTTCCGGCCGAACCGATTTCGACCCTGACAGGAGATCGATACACCATGACGCGAATTCCGAGCTCGCCCAAGACGAAACGCATCGTCGCGGGTGCTGCCGCACTCGGCGTCGTCGCGAGCGTGACCGCACTGACCGCGCCGTCGGCCTCGGCGACCGTCACCAGCATCGCGATCGCGCCCGCCTTCACCCTCGGCACCCACACGTACGGAACGACCTGCTCGTACACCGTCACCGTCGCGGTGGACGACAACAGCCAGACCGTCTACTTCTTCGAGGAGGGCCAGGGCCCAAGCGGATTCGCCGAGGCGAAGCCTTCCAACGGCGTAGCGAAGGCGACCTGGACCCCGTCCTCGACGAAAATCACCTACATCTACGCCATACAGCCGAACGCGACAGCTCAAATCAGGCAGCCCGTCGACGTCGGCACCGGCATCAATCTCGGATCCGCCTGCGTAGCAATCTAATCCGCCACCGCCCGACTATTCTCGCCTCACCCCACGCTCAGAGGAGTTTCACATGCTCGCACGCCGCGGAATCTCCGCCGCTCTCCTGATCGGCGCCGCAACCCTGTCCGCCGCCGGCACCGCCACTGCCAACCCCCTTCCGCTCGAATCGCCCTCTCCGGCAACAACCGAACCTGTCGCCGGCGGCTTGTGCAACGCCGACCCCCTGCTCGCCCTGTGGTGCTTGATCGCCAGCCCCTCGGCATAGCCGTCGTCTTCCGGCGCGGGTGGCGGGTCAGCAAAGGGAAACTCGCCACCCGCGCCTCGGCCTTCGCCACCCCGACCGGTCGGCGGCACGAAGCGTGCAGCGTAGTCGACCGAATCCAGTGCAGGGGCCGCTTGGATCCCGTGATCAGTGAGCGTCGTCGAGGAGCCGGGAGAAGCCTGTCCGCTATTCGTTTGCTCGCGGTCTGATTGCTCGTTCGCCTGAACCTGTTCGGCGAGGATGTCGGCATGACCGGCGTGCCGGGCATCAGGAGCGGAATCGCGTTCCGCAGCAAACCGCCCCTTTGTAAAACCGCGCTGGAATTGGCGCCGACCAGCAGTGCTGTGTCGGCACCCAGGGCGTGAGATGTTGCCCAGGGGTGAAAACGATCGCCACCTATGGTGGCTATTCGGGACGAGCGCCGACGCCGAAGATTCTTGTCAAGGCTGCTACCAACGAAGCGGCAGACCTCACCGATCGCGCGCCGCGCCGATACACGAACCAGCTCTCCAGGAGTTCACGAATGCCGTCCACTTTTGTCGCGGATGTTCGCGACCGAGCCGATGCCTACCGTGCTACACCTTTTTCCGCGAGGTGGGCCGCGAACTGGTCGCGGAGGCGGTGAACTACCGTGCACTCGACTCCGACACGCGGGCAGTGGGGGGCCGGCCACCGTACCGGCCGCGTGCCGCACGCTGCGCGCAGCATGCAGCGAACCAAAATCCTCCAGGCGAGTCTGTGGAACGAGACGGTGCCCCCATCAGCAGTGAGTCACCAGCATTCGCTCGATGTGTCGGCGCGAGAGCCGGTCGATCCCCGAGCAGTCGTAGCACGCCGGTCCATACCGTCGGATTAGAATGTGAGGGGGCATAGATCGTGTGGCAGTGGGGTCGCACTTTCGCCGAAGGGGCCGAGGCCGCATCGTCGTCCAGCTGGCAAGTCGACAATGTTCAAGCGCCGATTCTCGATTCTGATCAACCTGCGCAGGTTGCCGACAACGCAGGCAAGGCAGTCGTGAACAACCTACGGCCGCCACTGATGCCAGGGTCGACGTTCGGGAAATATAGCCTGCGGCGGCTGATCGGTTCCGGCGGGATGGGCCGGGTGTTCGAGGCACTCGACACCACCAAGGGCCGGGTAGTCGCGGTGAAAGTGCTGCCCGAACAGCTGGCCGACGACCCGGTCTATCGGGCCCGGTTCCGGCGCGAATCCCACATCGCCGCGCTGCTGCAGGAGCCCCACGTCATCCCTATCCATGACTACGGCGAGATCGACGGGCTGCTCTACATCGACATGCGACTCGTGCAGGGCGAAAGCCTCCGCACCGTGCTGCGAACCCGCGGCCCGCTGCCGCCCGAGCAAGCTGTCTCGGTGATCTGCCAGATCGCCGCCGGACTCGACGCGGCACACCACGACGGCCTGGTCCATCGTGACGTCAAGCCGGACAATATCCTGCTCACCCACGACGGGTTCGCCTACCTGGCCGACTTCGGCCTGGCCAACACGAACACCGACGAACGCCTGACCCAGACCGGATCGGCGATCGGGTCGTTCAACTACATGGCACCCGAACGTTTCCAACCCGGCCCGGCCACCCCGGCTGTCGACGTGTATGCCCTGGCGTGCGTGTTGCACGAATGCCTGACCTGCACCCGCCCTTACGCGACCGATGGAGGCGACGCCGCCATCATGCGGGCCCACATGTACGAACTTCCACCCCGAACGAGCAGCTACGCACCGGGAATCCCGGTCGCGATCGACGCCGTCGTCGCGCGCGGCATGGCGAAGTCGGCTGATGAACGCTACGCCAGCGCCGGCGAACTGGCCGCTGCCGCTCACGCCGCACTCGCACCGTCAACCGGCGACGCCGAAGACGATAGTCCCCTCGCCGTATTCGAATACGATCCGACCGTAGCGGCGCATTCCGCACCCCGGGCGACCTCCACACCCGAGGTGAGATCCGTCCCGGGTCCCAGGCGCCGGCCACGCAGCCTCTGGATCGCCGCTGCCGTGGCCGTCGTGGCCGTCGGAGGCGTCGGAGCCTGGTCGCTGCTCTACAAGCCCGCACCGCCGGCCCCAGGCGCGGCGAAATCCGAGTTCACCGACGACGACATCACCCTGCTGATGAACGCGCAAGGCCCGTACAACCGCAGCATCTGTCATCACTGGAACCCAGAGGCGATTCTGGGGGAGAAAGCCCGTCTCGGCTGCGACGAGATTCCCGAAATCCGCGTGCCCAGAGCGGAGTTCCACCTGTTTCCCAACGCCGACGCGCTAGGCAAGGCCTATCGCGGCTTACCGGTACAGACCAGCAGCTGTCCGGGCTCTCCACCCGGCCCGGACGGCCCCGCGACGAGAGACGGCAGGGAGGTCGGGCGGACGGCCTGCTTCATGGATGCCACTACGACACCACCGACGTCGGGGGTGATCCAAACCGACGACGCGGCCATGAGCATGGCGGTTTTCTACTTCACCGAATCGGTGGGCGGTACCGCAGGCTTGTTCTGGACACTGAGCGACACGGGAGAGGGGAATTCGCAATTCCGGACCAAGCCGAAGGACCCGGACTACACCACTCAGGCCGACCGCGATCTGCTCACCAAACTGCCCAAAACTTACAACCCACGATACTGTCGACACGAATCACCCGAGAGCGACGCGACCGCCGTCGTGGTCTGCTTGGGCAACGAATCTGGTGCGCCGACAGCAACCTTTTTCCAATTTCCCAACCATCCGATCGCGACCCAGTTTTTCGATGGTGTCATGAGGAAGTCCGGCGGGCGCGCGTGCGGCGGTGCAACGGTTCCCGAGCAACCGTCGATTCGAAATGGCGCGACCGTCGGCCGGTTCACCTGCACCACCGATCCTGTGCCGACGCTCGTTGCGTTGGATCAGAGCAGCGACATCGCCATTCGAGTCAAAGCAGTCGGGGCCGATTCCCCCTCGAACCGTCCCAAGACCGATCAGGGTTTGATCGATTGGTTCAAAAAGAACCCGCTGTAGGTGCGATGTCTTCGCCGCGTGGGCGAACCAGCATCGACCGCACGTCGATACGTCGATAACTCGCGTCATGCGGACTGACGAAGTCAACTGGTCTTCGATGTCGATGCGACGTGCGAACTCGGTAAGTCCGGGCGGTGGTTGCTTTCCGTTTGCGATACTCACCAGCACCAGCTGAGGCAGGGGCTGTGGGCTCTGGCCATCCTCGGGCTTCGGTTGCTCCCCTGGGGCCACCGTGTCCGGCCTCGCCAGCCGCTCGCTCGTGTCACAGCGTGGGCTGCCCGGGGCGTCGCTGCCAGTCCGCCCTGGTCCGGGGCTGGAACACCCCGGATAGATCTGACAGGAGCCTCCGCCCCTCCGTGTCCCGGAGAACCCGCCGCCCGGTGGGGAACTGAGTTAGCAGTCGAAGTGTGGGCACCGAAGTATCGGCGGATGCCAGTAGCTTTGCGAGGCGGCATCGAACGACGACACGGATGCCACCGGTTGTGCCGTTAGCGGCAGCGACCCCGACATCCCCAACACGCTGGGGCCGAGCAGCATGAGTCCGCCCGTAAGGGCCATCGACAGCAGGACGCGGCGCCGGGCACGCAAGCGCGTTCGCCTGCCGGGGGTCCCGGGACGAGAAGACAGGAACTGAACAGAAATAGGCATCTGCATCACTTCTCTGGGCACGGTATCGCTCACGACGTGGACAGGGTCAATCCTCGTCTGTGAACTGATCGCGCAACACCCACCCCAGGGTGAAGACCCGCATCCTCCCTGACCAGCTGGCCGATCGGATTTCGGTCAACAGGGCCACTCCTGCCGTGACCGATTTGATGGTCACGCCGAACCCCGCACGATCACCCGCCATCGGTCCGGCGCGGGCGGATGCACCAGCCGACGACACGGAGTCGTCCACCAGCTCGTCACGCGTCGCTACTGCCGACGGCTAGCGCAGTGTCTTCAGCGCCGCCGCGTCGTACGGCTTCAGCTCGTCGATCCGCCCCGCCAGGACTTTGGACGCCCATTCCGGGTCCTGGAGCAAGGCTCGGCCGACGGCGACCAAATCGAATTCGTCACGCTCCAGCCGGTCGAGGAGGTTGTCGAGGCTGCCGAGTTCGGCGCCCTCACCGGTGAACGCACGCAGGAAGTCGCCGTTGAGGCCGACCGAACCGACGGTGATGGTGGGCTTGCCGGTGAGCTTCTTGGTCCAGCCGGCCAGGTTCAGGTCCGAGCCCTCGAATTCCGGGAGCCAGTAGCGGCGGGTGGAGGCATGGAAGGCATCGACGCCGGCCGCGGCGAGCGGGGCCAGGATCGCTTCCAGCTGCTGCGGGGTCTCGACGAGCCGCGCGTCGTAGGCCTCCTGCTTCCACTGCGAGTAGCGGAAGATCACCGGGAACCCGGGTGAGACGACCGCCCGGATCGCCGCCACGATCTCGGCCGCGAACTTCGTCCGCGCCACGGAATCGCCACCATAGGCATCGGTTCGGCGGTTCGTCCGTTCCCACAGGAACTGGTCGAGGAGATAGCCGTGGGCGCCGTGCACTTCGACGCCGTCGAAGCCGATGCGCTCGGCGGCCGCAGCGGCATCCGCGAAGGCGCCGATGACGTCGTCCAGGTCACGCTGGGTCATCGCCTTGCCGGTGCCCTCGGTGCCGTCGACGCGAATCCCGGAGGGGCCGACGGCGGGGGCATCGGCGTAGGGCTCCTCGCCATGCTTGCGGACCATGCCGATGTGCCACAGCTGCGGCACGATCGTGCCGCCTGCGGCGTGCACGTCCGCAGCCACCTTCGCCCACCCCGCCAACTGCTCTTCACCGTGGAATCGCGGCACCCGATCACTCTGCCCGGCCGAATCGTGGCCGACGTAGGTCCCCTCGGTGACGATCAGCCCGACACCGGCGGCGGCGCGGCGGGCGTAGTAGGCGCGCACGTCCTCACCGGGAACGCCGCCGGGGGAGAACATGCGCGTCATCGGCGCCATCACGATGCGGTTCGGAACGGTCAGTCCGTTCAGCGTGACGGGCCGTGACAGAACCTGAGCCGTGCGGGCGGCGTCGGACGCGGTAACGATCACTGGACAACTCCTCGTTAGTTACTTGTCAACCTAGATGGTTGAGGACTTCAAGCAATATGGCAGACGCTAGTGGTGAATATTTGAGGTAGTCAAGTTTCTGTGGATAGGCTGGTTCATATGGCAGAAGCTCCCCGCGTCGACACCGCTCAGCTCATGGAGCTGCTCTCGGTGTCGCTCGGCGCCTACTACGGAGACTTCACGCTCGCGGCGGCGAGTGAGAACCTCACAGCGATTCAGGGCAAGGCACTGACGGTGCTGCGCCGAGGCCCGATTGCGATGCGCGCCTTGGCCGGCATCATGGCCTGCGACGCCTCGAACGTGACAGGGATCATCGACCGGCTGGAGAAGCGCGGCCTCGTGCGCCGCGAGGCCAGCGCATCCGACCGGCGCGTCACCAACCTCGTCATCACGGCTGAGGGCGAGCAGGTCACCGACGCCATCCGAGCGAAGATGCACACCACTCGAGATGGCCTGAACAGACTCAGCGGCGAGGACCAGGACCGCCTGTACGCCCTGCTGGAACGGGTCTTCGTCTCCCGGCTCGCCGCCCGGCCGGAGTGACCCACCGGGGTCGGCCGAGCTGGTCGAATCACCCCGCCCGTGTGGTGGCGAGGATTCCGGCGAGAATGACGCGTACCCCGTGGTCGAACTCCGCGTCCGGATCCGCGGTGAAGGTGTCGGCCACCATGCGCGCCGTGCGCGGATAGCGGTCGGAGTCGATCTCCTGGCCGATATGTTCGAGCTCGTAGGGGTTACCGTCGACGTACTCCGCGCTGGTGCGCGACTGTTCCTCGATGACGAAACCGACGGTGTAGTGCAGCAGGATCGGGAAGACCCGGCCGGCTTCGGGCAGCGCGAAGCCGGCATCTTCCAAGGTGCGCAGCGTCAATTCGACTGTGCGCCACATGGATTCGTCGCTCACGTAGGTGCCCGCGAGGACCTTCGCTCCGTCGCGGTAGCACAGCATCGACCGCCGCAGCCGCCCGGCCAGCGTAGCCACCCAGTCCTGCCAACTCTCGCCCTGGCGTGGCGCTTCGACATCGGTGACGGCGGAGGCGAACACGGAACGCGCCATGACATCGAGCAATTCGCGCTTGTTCTTGACATGCCAGTACAGCGCGGGCGCTTGCACATCCAGCGCGGCGGCCACCTTGCGCATGGTCAGGCCGTCGAGGCCCAGCTCGTCGAGCAATCCGAGCGCAGCCTCGGCGATCACGTCGGCGTCGAGCTTCTTCATTGACCACCCCTTTCGTCCGATTCCCTTGACAGCTTAACAACGTTCTGCTCTCCTTAACAGCGTTAAGTGATTTAACGTTGTTAAGGGGAGTGGCATGGAAACCACCGAGGTAGTCATCGCCGGATCCGGGCCGACCGGGCTCATGCTGGCCGCCGAACTGAGGCTCGCGGGCGTCGATTTCGTCCTGGTCGACGGACTTCCGGCACGCACCGGCGAATCACGGGCCGGTGGTATCCACGCCCGCAGCATGGAGATCCTCGATCAGCGCGGACTGCTCGATCGGCTGCTGCCGCAAGGCCGCATCATGCAGGCCGGGCACTTCGGGGGACTGTCGCTGGACTTCAGCGACTTCCACACCCGCCACCCCTACATGCTCGCCATCCTCCAGTCCATTATCGAACGCCAACTCGACACGCACGCTACGGAATTGGGCGCGGCCACACAGTGGGCTTCGCCGATCACCGGATTCAGCCAGGACGGCGCGGGCGTCGAGGTCGAGATCGGCGGAGCCAACCCCCGCCGGATTCACGCGGCCTATCTCGTCGGTTGCGACGGTGGCCGCAGCGCGGTGCGCAAGCTGGCGGGCATCGCCTTCACCGGGACGGATGCGACCGTGACCGGAATGCTTGCCGATGTCGAGCTGGCGGAGCCGCCGGCGCAGCCCTTCTTCGCCCACCGCAGCGGCCCCGGTGATTTCTCGGTGGTGCAATTGCAGCCCGGCTGGTACCGGTTGATCGTCCAGCGGCACGACATGGTGCTGAAACGTGGCGCCGAGCTGACCTTCGAAGCCTTCCGCGAGCACTTCATGGAACTCGCGGGCACCGATTTCGGCATGCACAGCCCGCGCTGGGTAACGCACTACGGTGATGCCGCTCGCCAGGCCGAGCAGTACCGCGCCCGGCGGGTATTCCTCGCTGGGGACGCCGCTCACATCCACTACCCGGCCGGTGGTCAGGGCCAGAACCTGGGCATCCAGGACGCGGTCAACCTCGGGTGGAAGTTGGCAGCGGTGTTGCGCGGCAACGCATCCGACGAACTGCTCGACACCTACGAGACCGAGCGCCACCCCATCGCGGCCCGCGTCCTGCACAACACCCGCGCCCAGACCGCCCTCATGCGCCCGGGTGCGCACACCGACGCACTGCGCGACACCGTGAGCGATCTGCTCGACATGGTCGCGGTCCGCACCCGGCTCGGCCTCATGATCACCGCATTGGACATCCGCTACGACACCGAGAGCGACCACCCGCTGGCCGGACGCCGCGTACCCGACGCCGGCCTCACCACCGCGGACGGCGACACCCGGCTCCACCGGTTGCTTCGGCAGGCCCGCCCGGTCCTGTTGGTGCTCAACGGGAATGCCGTCCCCGACGTGGCGCAGTGGCAGAAACGGCTCGAGATCGTCACTGCCGAAACCCACACCGCGCAGTGGGCCGTCCCCGCAGTCGGAACCGCCCCGGCGCCGGCCGCCGTACTCGTTCGCCCCGACGGCTATGTCGCGTGGGCGACCGATGAGTCGAGCACGGCCGGTCTGATCGATGCTCTGACAACCTGGGTCGGCGAACCGGCCTGAGCGCCACTGAGACATCGAGATCTGCTGCACTGCAACACGGACCACGTCACGGCCGCGGTACCGCGTATTCCTGCGCCGGGGCCATCTCCACCATCACCTCGCGCTCTCCGGCGAAGTCGTTGGAAGATCAACGCGCAGAGATCATCTGAGGTATCCGACCAGCGGACGAAGCCCTGTAATACCGATGTGCGTGCAATCGATGGTCAGTCGGCGTGCGCGAAGTGTCGGTGTTCCATGCCACCATCCATATATGTCACTGGAGTTCTTCAATGGGTTGTCCGGGACGCTGGCGATCGAGCTGACGGAACCGACCGAGAATGTCGCGGCGAACCTGTCTAATCAGCGCGCGACAGCAACCGCGGCGATCAGGGGAGTCGCGTTCACGCTGAATGTGTTCGAAAATGGGGAGGCTCGTGACTTGACCGTCAACGAGTTCGACCGCGTTGTCCTGGAATTGCCCATGCTGAACTTGCGTGGGTTCGGTGATCCCGTTGAACACCGAGCGCCCAACGGTAAGTGGTTCACGGTGCGTGACCTTGCCGCCGCCATCGCCGAGACGGAAAGGAGCACTCGCCAGCAGTCGCAGTGGTTCGGCGGCGTCGACGTGCATCACACCTTCTTCGAAGGCATCTACAAGAGGGACGATGGAGTTTGGGAGATCTACTGGGGGTCGTGAAAATCCTGTACTGCCGCATACCGCGCTGACCGGACCGGCCAGCGCGGGGCGGCGGAAGATCAACGGGCCGTGCCCATCTGACGTCGGCCGAGCGTCCGCAACGCCGGCGAGCGATGCTGATTCCGCCGGTCAGCTGGCTCGCCGCTATGGTGTAACGTCTCATCGCCAAGAACCGGCATCGCCTACCTGGCGGTACTCCGGCCTGCGCCTTCCCCAGCCCAAAGCAGCATTGACGGCCTACCGCACCCGGTTCTGTCGTTTGCCACCGTTGTAGGACCACTACGTTGCCAGTCCTGGGACCACCGGACGCAGTGCAGAAGTGGAACAAGTTATCGCACGTTCGACTGGTGGAGGCCGCGTTCCCGAATGCGTGACCAGCGGCATGAGCCGAACCGGCCCCGGGCGGTGGCCTACCGAAGCGTCGTCCCCGCTCGACGCGTTGTATGACCGCTACGGCCTGGCCGAGGAGATGATCGCCGGTCCGGATGGGGCCCCGGTGTCCGGCACCCCGGAGTAGTCGGGCAGCTCAACGCCGTTGATGGCGCGCTCGAGCAGTTCGGTGAACCATTCGCCGGCGAAATCGGGACCCGGCTCGGCGTCCGGCCCGGCGACCTCGCGGCTGCGGGCATTCAACCGGCCGATCTCCTGGTTGGCCTCGACGAACGACCGCATCCGCGCCTCGTAGCGGGCGAATCCGGCCGCGGGATCCCATCCGGCGGCGGCCAGTTCACCGGCCAGCAGGTAGGCGCCGACCAGAGCCAACCCGGTGCCCTGCCCGGACATCGGCGATGAGCTGAACGCCGCGTCCCCGAGCAGCCCCACCCGTCCGATCGACCAGCGGTCCATCACCACCTGGGCGACCTGGTCGAGGTAGAAGTCCGGGGTGTCGTCCAGATGCGCCAGGATGTCCGGGGTCAACCAGCCCAGGCCCGCCATCTGCTCACGCAGCAGGCGCTTCTGGGCCTCGACGTCACGGTAGTCGACGTCGAAGTCGGCCGCGGCGAAGTAGAACATGGCCATCGCCCGCGTAGCGTCCTGAATGGGGCGCAGCAGGGCCGAGCGCCCGGGCTCCTGGTACTCGAGCAGCCAGCGATCCAGCCCGAACTCGTTGGGCACACTGTAGAAGGCCAGCACGTGCCCGAGGTGGCGGAGGAACCGCTCGTGCGGCCCAAAGACCATCGCGCGCAGCGCTGAGTGCAGCCCGTCCGCCCCGACCACCAGATCGAAGCGGCGCCGGTCGCCGCTTGCGAAACTCACGTCGACCCCATCCGCGTCCTGGGTGAGTTCGGCGATCCGGTCGCCGAAGAGGTACTCGACACCGGCGCGGGTGTCGTCGTAGAGCACCCGGGACAGATCCCCGCGCAGGATCTCGATCTCCGCGATGAACCCGTCGCCACCGTCGTCGTCCGCGTGGAAGGTCTCCAGCACGTTCCCGTCCGCGTCCACGGTGTACGCGCCGGCGGTCTCGGTGCGGGCCGCGCGCACCGCCGCGTCCAGACCCATCCGGTGGATGACCTCCTTGGCTACCCCGCGCGCGTCCACCGCTTGCCCGCCTGGACGCAGTTCGGGCGCTCGCTCGACTACGGTCACCTCGGCTCCCCGTCGGCGCAACCAATGGGCCAGTGCGGGCCCGGCGATGCTCGCCCCCGCCACCAACACCCTGGCACCGCTCACCCGCGGCTCCTGCTCACCCGTCAGGATCGTGCACTCCTGCCCGAGGTCGTCGACACTCATCATTGCCTCCATGTGTTTCCTCCCGCACCGGAACGCTCCCCGCACAGGCCCACCGCTGTCGGTGTATCCAGCCGTATCGACGACGGATCCACCCGAAACTCATCGGTGCAGCCGAAACCGCATCCACGCTCCCGCGAACACCCTGAACTCCGCTGCCTTTGGAACGTCCGGCTGCTCTCGCCATGATCGGTCCGCACAACGGATCTGGAACATGTTCGCTCAGTGGACCACCCGCTGTCGGTGGTCCCACGACTGGCAACGTGGTGATCCCTTCAAGCTGGCAGGCGACAGTACGGGGTTGCTCGCGAATCATCGGCACCGAGCGACCAGCGCGCCAATCATCCGCTCATGCCGCATACCGCGCTGACCGAACCGGCCAGCGCGGGCATCGGAAGATCAACGGGCAGAGCGTCGTACGCCCGCCGGTAGTGCACGCTCATGCCGAAATGAGCGTGTTGGAAAGTGTTCAGGTACATCGTTCCTCCGTCACGCTGCCAGGGTCGCGCGGAGGAATTCGAGGATCTCCGCCTGGGCGAGTTTGGCTTGCGGTTCCATGCCCGGCAGGGTGAGGAACGCGTGCCGCGCTCCCGGGTACTCGGTGAGCCGTACGGACGTTCCGGCCGCCCGCAGTCGCTCGGCGTAGCGGCGGCCGTGATCGGCGAGTGCGTCCCGGGTCGGCACCACGACCAGGGCGGGGGCGAGCCCGCTCAGGTCGTCCGCGTACAGCGGCGAGAATGCGCGGGCGTCGGTTCCCGGCGGGACGGCGAACCGCTGCAGGAGCCGCAGTACCGGCACGGCAGGGCTCGGGTTGTCGGCGTACTCGGCAATGGAGGGATAGTCGTACATCGTCTCGGTCACCTCGACCGCGGGGTTGACCAGCACCTGTGCGGCCAGCCGCAGGCCGGCGTTCCGAGCTCGGATCGCAGTCAGGGCACTGATCAGCCCGCCGAAGCTCTCGCCGAAGACAGCCATGCGAGCGGGGTCGGCACCCCACTGCGCAGCGTGCTGCACCACGTGCTCGAGCACGTCCCAGCCGTCGTCGGCGGCGTGCGTGAGCGTGCTGTCCGGGCCGACGAGGCGGTGCTCGACCGAGACGACGAGCGCGGGCAGGTGGGCGGCGAGGTGGCTGTTGGTCCAGTCGCATTGCGCTGCTGTGCCCACGTAACCGCCGCCGTGCACGTGGATCACGAGTGGCAGGTCGGTTCGGGTGTCGGCCTCGCCGTCGCTCGTCGACGCCGGCCGGTACACCCGGACCGGAAGGTCGCGGCCCGGCAGTGCCAACTCCTGCCACTCGATCGCGGCCCCGGCGTCCGGCTCCCCGATGAGCGGCCACGCAGCGCTGGAGGCCCGCCAGCGATTCTCGGCGTCGCGGTAGGCGATCAGTTTCTCGGGTGTCATCGCCGAGAAATCCGGCGCGGGTGGCCGCTGCACGGCGGTGGTCTCGCTCATGTCCGTCTCTCTACTTTCTCCCGGTCAGGCTGCTCGGCCAGCCGATGCACACAGTGTTGCACGCACCGCGTGCATCAGCAAGTGCATCGGGTACCCTGAGCCTGGACGAGAGGGGCGAGATGACAGGCCGAAGGCGTTGGTCGACCGAAGACATCCTGGACATGGCGGCGGAGCTGCTGCGCACGAGCGACGCCGAGTCGTTCAGCGTGCGCAAGCTCGCCGCGGCGCTCGGGACCGACTCATCCAGCCTCTACCGGCATTTCCGCAACAAGACCGAGTTGCTGCGCGCGGTCGCCGACCGGATCCTGGCGGCCGCGATGGACGGCTACCACCCCGAGGGCGACTGGAAGCAGCGCATCACCGCCACAGCCCTGCGCCTGCGAGAGGCCTTCGGCCGGCACCCCCAACTCGCCGCGCTCTGGGGACGCTACGGCTCCGGCGGCACCGGTTCCAGGCTGGTCATGGAGGAGGTGCTCCAGGCCTTGCGGGCCTCAGGCCTGCCCGATGAGGAGATTCCGCGCCACTACCACCGGATCGTGATCCTGCTCGCCGCGCTGATCGCCTCCGAGGCCGGCATCGACACCCTCACCCCCGGTGAGTACGAACAGGGCATCGAACAGTTCCGCGTCGCGGTCCTGGGCGCCGACCCAGACCGCTTCCCCGCCCTGGCCCACTTCGCCCGCGAGATCCGCCCCCTCGGGGCCGACCGCCGCGCCGCCTTCGAAGAGATCCTCGCCGCCCACCTCGCCCGGATCCAGGCCGCAATTCTCTGACGCGGAGGTGCGTCGGAGTCGTCGACTGGTAAGGACCCGTATTCAACTGGTCTGTATTCCCCGGATCACCTCGCTCAACCGCGGCGGGTTTCCTTGGTGGAGTATGTCGTCCAGCTTCCACCGGCCTCGCCCCAGACTCGGGTCAGGTGTTTGGCCGAGAAGCCGAGTGCGTCGGCGACGACGGGCGCCGGGGCCTGGAGGACGAGTTGGCGAAGAGTCGCCGATTTTGTGGCCTGAACAGGCAGTCCGAGATCGTCGCGGAGATGCTGAAGCAGGGTGCTGAAATGGGCCGGTTGCCCGGCCCGGCGGCCGGGAAACAGCCAT
>NZ_JBHZAL010000064.1:0-18497 GCF_042754245.1 Nocardia sp. NPDC059228
CAAACACATCACCCGGCACCGCCATAATCCCACCCAAACAACACCGATTCTCCGCGGGGGGGGGGCGCCCCCCGCCCCCCCGCCCGTCCGCGCTGTGGCGGGTCTTTCGCCGTGGTCGATTCGACCGTGATCAACCTCGGGCTCTCACGTCGGGTGTGCGACCGGGGAGGTCACCGCGCTCAGTCCGGCGAACAGTACGGTCAAGCCGCGCTGCATGATCGCTTCGACCTCGGCGAAATCGGTCGACTCGGCCCTGACGATCCAGTGTGTATAGGCCTGGCGGCTGGTCTGTACCACCAGCTGGGCGGGCAGTTCGCGCAGGAACGGATCGGTGCCGAGATCCATACGCGCGGAGAGGAATTCGGTGATGGGCTCGTAGAGCCATTCGCCCCACTCCAGCCATCGACGCCGGTATTCGGGCGTGTCGATCATCAGGGTCATGAAGGTCCGATCGAAGTCGAACGACTGCCGTTGATGGACCTCGGTGGTGAATGCGTGGGTCAGGACGTCGGCCGGGTCGGCGTCGATGGGCGCCTTCGCGAGCACCTCCCGGACGAGCTGCTCACTGCGACGGAACAGGGGGAGCACCACATCCTCCTTCGTCGCGAAGTAGCGGTGGAAGGTGCGTGGCGCGATTCCGACCGTCTCGCAGATGCGTTCGACCGTCGCGGAGGTGTCGCCGTCGGCGACGAACAGGGCGTGGGCCGCGAGCGCGATGGTCAGGCGTAGGTCTTCGGCCCGCTTGTTGGCCAGCTTCGCCTTGGCCGGGTTGCTCACGACGAGTCCTCCTCATTCCTGGTCGCGCCTACCGTAACGCCGTACCGGCGGCCCCCGGGGCGACGGGCGCGAATCCGGAGAACAGGTCGGGTGCTGCCTTTTCCGGCAATGTGGTCGCGCTCACGCCCTGTGTGTCATATTCTGCCACAAATGGCAGATTCTGACATTTGTGTTCGAAGGTAGGTGGAACGTGGCAACGACGACACGAACTCACGACGCCCCGGCGGCCATGATCGATCGGGTGGCGTCGCTGCTCGATGCCTTCGATGGGCCGAGATCGCTGACATTGGCGGAGATCGCACAGCGGACCGGACTGCCACGGTCGTCGACGCATCGGATTCTGCGGCGTCTGGTGGAACTGGGCTGGGTGGAGCGTGAAGGTTTCGAGTACGGGCTCGGCTTGCGAATGTTCGAACTCGGTGCGCAGGTGGCTCCGCAGCGCCGGTTGCGCGAGACCGCGGCTCCGGTGCTGACCGCGCTACATCTACGCACGAGTTTGACCGCGCACCTGAGCATTCTGGCCGGCCCGGACGTCTTGCATCTCGAGCGACTGGGTCCACCGCCCGGGCCGGGAGCCGGGTGGTCGGTCGGGGCACGCCAGGCCGCGGCCCTGACCGCGCCGGGGCGGGCGCTGCTGGCCGGGCTCGACCCGCAGCGGTGGCCCGAACTGTCGTTCCAGCAGGCGCCGACCTGCTACAGCGTGCGCTCGTCGCGACAGCTGGCGCGGGAACTGGGCACGGTTCACGATCGTGGCGGTGTCGCCGTCGACTCGCAGGGCTGTGTACTGGGGGTCACGGTCGTGGCCGCGGCCATCGGCGGGCTGTGCGAGAGCGCACCGGCCGCGGTATCGCTGTCGGGTTCGACCCGGTCGGTGTCCATCGAAAACGCCACGGCCGCAGTGCGAAGCGCCGCGGTCGATATCCGGCGACGCCTGCTGGGCTTGCGGCCGAACGCCCGCACCGGGACAACCTCCGGTGCGGGCGTGCTCAATTCGTGGTCATGACACCGGCGCGGCGGCTGCGCTCATGACACCGGCGCGGCGGCTGCGCGGGCCAGATTGGCCCGGACCTCGGCATTCCAGGCCTCGGCCGGGCGGGTGGTGTCGAGTTCGTATTCGAATCGATCGACCATCGCCGGTTCGATATCGGCCTGGTCGACGTAGAACTGCTGATACCAGCGGCGCAATTGGTAGACCGGGCCGTCTTCCTCGCAGAGCAGCGGATTGTCGATGCGCGCCTTGCGTTTCCAGATCGCCACGTCCTGCTCGAAGCCGATCTTGACCCAATCGCCCATCGCACGGGCGCCGGCCATGGCTTCCTCGGCGTCGAGACCGGCGGGGATTTCGACCATGATGCCGTACTGCAGGACGAAGGAGTTCGCGTCGATCGGATAGTGGCAGTTGATCAAAACTGTTTTGTGGTCGCCGTTCTCATAGCGATAGAGCAGGTCGTCGATCATGAACGAGGGTCCGTAGTACGAGGCGACCGACTGTGTGCCGAGCAGCTTCGGCTCGCCGACCGGCCCCGGCAGATCCGCCCGCGCTCCGCTGTCGAAGTACTGGGTCGCCACATGCCCTTCGAACACGTTGCGGAAGTAGGTGGGCAACGAGCCGTGCACGTAGAAGAAGTGCGCCATATCGACGATGTTGTCGACGATTTCACGGCAGTTGGTGTCGACGACGGTGGTGTACCAGTGCCAATCGGTCCACCCTTCGCTGCCGGCCGACTCGATGCGGGGAATGGCGACCTCCGGCGGCGGCGGATTGCCCTCGGGGTCGTTCCACACGAACAGCATCCCGTCCTGCTGCAGCGTCTTCCACGCTCGGGTACGTGCCAGCGGCGGAACGCGGCGGCCGTAGGGAATCTGCTTGCAGCGGCCGTCCCCGCCCCAGCGCCAGTCGTGAAACGGGCACGCGATCTCGTCGCCTTTGACTTCACCGTCGGACAGATCCCCGCCCATGTGCCGGCAGTAGGCGTCCAGCACATTCAGTGTTCCGTCCGCTCCGGCGAAGACCACCAGCTTGGTCCCGAACGCCCGGATGGAATGCGGCTTGCCGTCGGCGAAATCGCGCACCAACCCCAGACAGTGCCAGCCTCGCGCGAAGCGGGCCGGTGCCGGTTCGGCTTCGACCCGGCGGAATTCGTCACGCATCGTTGTCATGGGTACCGTCCTCGCTCGGTGTGAATGCGGAACACCAACTCACGGGCCCCGTCATCGGGGCCGATCCCGCACATTTCCCGTTATAGCGGTGGAAAAACCCATGCCGCACAGACGATTTCACTGACTGGAAGAGTGGATGAAACTCCTCCATGGGGTCTCGGTGACTGGAACTGCGGGGCAGAGAATTCCGCGGCGTGGAACACCACGTTCGTCCGCGCGCCGCGGCCTATGACATTCGGCCCGAAAGGGGACAGGCTCGGGAATACGACGAGCGTGGTCGTGGCAGGGATCGTAAAACGGTGGTCGCCTCCGGGTTCGCCGCTCATCGTGCCGATCGCCAGGGGGCGAGGAGGAGTTCGCAGGCGCGGTGGACGTCGGCGAGGGCTTGGTCGATGGTCAGGCGGCCCGCGATGGTCCAGGTGAGGATGCCGTAGACGCACTGCTCCAGCAGACGTGCCAGGCGATGGTCCTCGTCGGCAGGGTTCGTGATGCCCGCGGCGGCCAGGATGCGTTCGGGCATCACCTGATCCGTGACCAGAGCTGCGGCGGCGGACGCCGTCTCGGGGGACGACGGATCGTGGGGCAGGGCGTGGCCTTCGGCGCGCACCGCGTTCATCGACACCATCATCGCCCGGGCCAGCAGGGGGTGGCGCAGCAGCTCGCCGATCGCACGGCTCAGGAACTCGGTCGCACCGGTGACCGGGTCGCCGGGAACCGCTGCGGGGTGCGGCAATTCGCGGACCGCCCCATCGAGGACCGCCGCGAACAGGTGGTTCTTGGACGGGTAGTACCGGTACAGCGTGCCCAGCGCGACCCCCGCGGACTGCGCGACCTCGCTCATCTGCACCCGCTCCAGGCCGTGTTCGGCGCCCAGTCGGGCGGCCGCGCGCAGGATCGCGCGCTGCCGCTCCAGTTGCCGGGCCGTCGAGACGCGGCCGGGGGCGCGAGAGTCCTGAATGCGCGGCATGAAACCACCTTCTGTCCGATAACTAGAATTCACTCTAGTTTTTCCGGGCGGAAGTTTGTAGAACTGGAAGAGACCGAGTTCGATCTCACAGGTGAGGAAGTAGCGATGAACGGTGTGGACCCGCAGCGTTATGGGCCGTGGGCGGTCATCACCGGGGGATCGGAGGGGGTCGGGCGGTCGTTCGCGTTGGAGCTCGCCGGGGCCGGGATCGCGCTGCTGCTGGTGGCGCGGCGGGTGGAACCGCTCGCGGCGACGGCCGCGGAATGCCGGGAGCTGGGGGTCGAGGTGCGCACGCTCGCAATCGATCTGACCGCTGCCGATGCGGTGGGCGAGATCGTCGCCGCGGTCGCCGACGTGGAGGTCGGCCTGTTGGTTCTCAATGCCGGGGCCAATACCCACAGCGCGCCCTTCGTGGATGGGGATCTGACCGCGTTCGGGCAGGTCATCGATTTGAACATCACCGCGCCGCTCGGACTGATCCATCACTTCGGGCGCGCCATGAAAACCCGTGGACGAGGCGGGATTCTGATGGTCGGGTCGCTGGCCGGGTATCTGGGCTCGCAGCATCACACCGTGTACGGCGGGGTCAAGGCGTTCGGGCGGATCTTCGCCGAGAGCCTGTGGCTGGAGCTCGGCGAGTACGGGGTGGATGTGCTCGAACTGGTGCTCGGCGTGACCCGGACGCCGGCCATGGAACGCGTCGGACTCGACTTCACCGTGCCGGGAATGACGGTGTCCGAGCCCGATGACGTGGCGCGCGAAGGACTTTCGCGGCTCGGGCACGGGCCGGTGCACATCATGTCCGGCAACGAGGCGGGAGCCGCCCAGCGCAATGACCCGGATCGGGCCGCCGCCGTGCTGCGCGCCGACAAGGGCATGCGGCGGCTCATGGGTCTGCCGGAACGGACGGTGCGATGAGTATCCGGCTCGGTCTGTCCACACCGATCGTGGTGCAGGTGCCCGGCGTCGCCTCGCCCTGGGAGGCCACCGCGGGCCCCGAGGACCTGACCCGGATCGCCACGGCCGCCGACGAACTCGGCTTCGACCACCTCACCTGCTCCGACCACGTCGGCGTGCCCGCGGCGGCCGCCTCGGTGCGCGGCGCGACCTATTGGGACCCGCTGGCCACACTGTCGTACCTGGCGGCGCAGACCACCCGGATCCGGCTCGCCACCTCGGTGCTGGTGCTGGGCTACCACCATCCGCTGGCGCTGGCCAAGAGCTACGGCACCCTCGACCGGCTCAGCGGCGGCCGGGTGGTGCTCGGGGTCGGAGTGGGCTCTCTCGCAGAGGAATTCGCTCTGCTCGGCGCGGCCTGGGAGGACCGGGGCGCGCGGGCCGATGCGGCGCTGACCCGATTGCGCCGGGCCTGGGGGCGCCGCGATGTCGAAGGCTTCGTGCTGGAGCCGCACGCCACCGCCACCACCGTGCCGATCTGGGTGGGCGGGCGCACTCGCCGCTCGCTGCGCCGCGCGGTGTCGCTGGGCACCGGCTGGGTGCCGTTCGGCCTGCCCGCCGACCAGATCGCGAAACTGCTGGCCACGGTGACCGTGCCCGACGGTTTCGATGTGGTGCTCTCGCCCGGCGTGCCGTTGGATCCGCGGGGGAACGCCGAGGATTCCCTGCGCCGGCTGGCAGCGCTGCGGGCGGCCGGGGCGACCCACCTCACCTGCACGGTCCGGGCCACCGATGCCGCCCACTACTGCGATCAGCTCGCCGCGTTGCGCGATCTGGTCGACCGTCATCTCCTGTAGCAGAAGGATTTCCATGATCGAAGAGCGTCTCGCCGTGCTCGAGGACCGGCTGCGCCGGGTCGAGGACGAGCTGGCCATCACCCGTCTGATCGCCTCCTACGGCCCGCTGGTCGATGCCGGGGCCGCCGAGGCGGTCGCCGAATTGTGGACCCAGGACGGCGAATACGACGTCGAGGGCTGGCACATGCGCGATCGCGGGCAGGTCCGCGACATGGTCGAATCGCAGGCGCACCAATCGCTCATCGCGGCCGGTTCGGCGCACTTCCTGGGTCCCGTGGCAGTCACCGTGGACGGGGACACCGCGGCGGCGGTGTGCGAGTCGCTGCTGGTCCGGCGGCGGGACGGCGGATTCTTCGTGTGGCGGGCCGGGGCGAATCACTTCCGTCTGGCCCGCACCTCCGACGGCTGGCGGATCGCGCAGCGGATCACCCGGGCTCTGGATGGCTCCGAGGCCGCCCGAAAACTGCTCAATGCGCCCTGGGCCAGCGGAGATGTCGTTTCCGAATGGAAATGAGGGTCCCCTAACGGCACCACCGATTCTTCCAGTTATGGTTAGCATCACCTAACGCCGCACCTGGGCGTTTGCTGGAAGGACCTGAGATGAACGGACGCTCGAGCGGCATGCCGCCGGTGCGCAAGACCCTGCTGCGTGTATCGGCACTGGGGGCGGCGCTGGTGGTCGCGGCGGCATGCAGCAATTCGAAGTCGGCAAGCGACGACGTGAAGGCGCTCGACGGCAACCATTACGCCCAGGTCAATATCGCTTCGAACAAGGAGTCGGACAAGGCTCAGTTCACCGACCCGAAGTTCATCAACGCCTGGGGCATCGCGGATCGTCCCAAGGGCGCCGGCGGGCACTTCTGGGTGGGCGCGGGCGGCTACTCCTTCCAGTTCGTCGGTGACGTCACCAAGTCGCCGGATGCCAAGTACCAGAAGATGTTCCAGGACCCGCTGAAGCTGGTCACCATCCCGGGCGCGGACTCCATCCCCGACGACGACGGCGACGACAGCGAAGGCAAGACCACCGGCGTCGTCTTCAATCCGGCTCCCATCACCTCCGACATCTTCGCGGTGAAGGACCAGCCGGTCAGCTACGACGGCAAGGACGAGAAGCTCACCGGCTCCGCGCGATTCATCTTCGCCACCGACTCCGGCAAGATCTCCGGCTGGACCGAGCAGGGCGCGGGCGGCGCCATCGTGCGCCACGACGGCCCGGCCGTGCTCGAATACGACGGCACCGCGGCGGGCATGAAGTTCAAGGGCATCGCCCTGGACCCGTCCGGTTCCAAGCTGCTGGCCGCCGACTTCGGCAAGGACCCGCAGGTCCGCACCTTCGACAAGGACTGGAAGCTGGTGCCCACCACCGGTTTCGCCAACCCGTTCGCCACCGGTGACGCCATCGACCCGGCCGACGCGTCCAAGGGCAAGAAGGTGAAGGTCGGCGACCCGGCCCCCTTCAATGTCGCCACCGTCGGCGACCGCGTCTTCGTCACCTATGCCGTCACCCAGTCCGAGGGCGGCGACCCGAACAAGCTGAAGGCCGGCGAAGAGGACAAGCTCGACAAGGACCAGGAGAAGAACGCCGGCAACAAGGCCAAGAAGGGCCAGGTCGCCGAATTCGACAAGAGCGGCAAGCTGGTTCGCACCCTCGACGCCGACAGCCGCCTCAACGCGCCGTGGGCCGTCACCATCGCCCCGCAGGGCTTCGGCCCGCTGTCGGGCAAGCTGCTGGTCGGCAACTTCGGCGGCGCGGGCCACATACTGGCCCTCGACGACCAGTCCGGCAAGTTCGTCGACTACCTGCGCGACGCCGATGGCAAGCCCGCCGAGATCGAGGGCCTCTGGGGCCTCATGTTCGGCAATGGTGAGAGCCTCGGCGACGCCGATGCCCTCTACTTCACCGCGGGCCCCAACGACGAGAAGGAAGGCCTGTTCGGCAGCCTCCGCTTGAAGTAACCTGCGAAAGCCCCGGGCCCCGAGTCGATTCCGGCTCGGGGCTCACTGCTTTTCCGGGGCCGACTCGTCGCCGAGGTCAGCTCGCGCCGACACCCAGTGCGGTGAGCAGGACCAGCACCACGGTGACGACGGCGAAGACGCCGTGCCCGCCCACGACGATGACGGGGAAGTGGTGTTCGGGTGGTGTGGACGACAGGATGCCGCCTGTCCGGCCCCGATAGACCGGCAGCCAGCGCAGCAGCATGAAGAAGCCGAGCAGCGCCACCGGAATCAGCAGCGCGAAGGCGACCCAGGCAACGGCCTTGGTGCTGACCACCAGGTAGATGATCCACAGCACCAGCCCGGCCACGGCCAGCAGGAAGTGGCCGAAGATGACGGGCCGGGGCAGATGGCTGGAACTCCGTTGCTGGACACCGCCTTTGGCGATCCAGGTGCCGAGTAGAACGAAACCGCCGGCCGCGGTGAGCAGCCAGGTGATGAGTGCCGCGATGGCCATGATCAACTCCTGTCGAGAGAGGGGGCGGGGGATTCAGCGCTGGAAACCCGTGGCCTGGGTGGTCTCGTCGGCCACCCGGACGCCGTAGCGATAGGCGAGTTTGCCGCCGAGATAACCGGATACGGTCAGGGCCGCGAGGGCTGCCACGGACAGCAGCAGCGGGCCCCATGGCACCGGACCGTGCGTGCCCTCGGCTCGCCGCCAGACGAAATCCAGTGCGAAGGCGACGGTCACCGCGAGGTTGAGGCTCAGGTGGAGCAGACCGGTGCGGAAGGCGGGGGTGCCGGCCGGAATGGCCAGGAAGTCCAGGAATCCGACGGTGGCCGCCGCGAGTGCGCCGAGCACGCCGATGGCGATCAGCCACAGTGCGCCACGCGCCAGGAACTCCGGATCGCCGACCAGGTGTGAGGCGAGGTCGAAGATCAGGCTCGCCACCCAGGTTCCGATGGGCACGGTGACCAGGATCGGGTGGAACGGATGGCCGTACGGCCCGGCCAGCGCCGCGCTCACCGGGCGCTTGGCCTGGCGTGGATCTGGCTCGGCCTGCTGCGGATCAGCGGTCACGACAACCTCCCAACCAGCCTTTAATTAAGGAAATAATTCTTGGCGTAATTACTCGGCCGGGTCAAGGACTACACGCTGGCGGAGTACCCACTCCTTTTCGGTCAACGCGATCGGCGCTAATGTGGTCATGTGACCAGCACTTCCGCTATCGGTGCCGTCGCCGTTCTCGATGACGACCTGCGCCGCGGCATGTACTGGTACGTCCGCCGTGCCCGCCGCCCCGTCACCCGCGACGAGGCCGCCGCCGAGGTCGGCATCTCCCGCAAACTCGCCGCCTTCCACCTGGACAAGCTCGTCGACGCGGGCTTGCTGCGCGCCCGCTACGAGGCCGTCGGCGCCCGCCGCCGTGTCGGCCGCGCCCCCAAGGTCTACGAACCCGCCGAAACCGAAGTGCGCGTGAGCATTCCGGAGCGCCGGTACGAGGTTCTGGCCGAAATCCTGATGAGCGCGGTGCTCAGCGAGGGCGCGGACGAGACCGCCCGGGACGTTGCCGTCCGCGTCGCCACCGAGCGCGGCACCGCCCTCGGCGCCGCCGAACGCGACCTCCGCAAACCCGGCCGCCTCGGCCCCGAACGCGCCCTCACCCTCCTCCAAGCCCTACTGTCCGGCCAGGGCTTCGAACCCGGCCGACCGACCCCGTCCTGCATCCGCCTGCACAACTGCCCCTTCCACCCCCTCGCCGCCTCCGCCCCCGAACTCGTCTGCACCCTCAACCACGCCTACCTCTCCGGCATCCTCGACGGCCTGGGTGCGAACAGCGTCGAAGCCGTCCTGGCTCCGGCTCCCGGTGAATGCTGCGTCGAACTGCGCCCGGCAGCCGACGGCCGTGACCGCCCGGACCACCCTGCCCCCGCCCCGGGCTCGTCGGCAGCCTCCGCCTGAGGGAGATACCGCTATTCCATGGTCTTCCCGATCAGGAACAGCGTGAGGACGATGCCCATCACCACGACCACTCCGTAGTGGCCGGCCGAACGGCCGTAGTCATAGGTGGAGGCGGCGACGACGATCGTCATGATCACGAAAAGAAAGCGCTTCACCGCAGACTCCCACTGACTCGTTCCCAACCGTACGAGCGGTGGATTCGGTTGTGCCACAGCGTAATGGGTGAAGGGCAGCGCAGTGGCAGCGGCCCGGCCGATGAATCCGGGACGGTCGCCCCGTCCTATGGGTAACCGCGCGGCCCACCCTGACCCATTCGCAAGGAGCACACCGATGCGCAAGATCACCGCAGGACTGTTCATCTCCCTCGACGGCATCGTCGCCGACCCGCAGGACTGGCATTTCCCCTACTACAACGACGAGATGGGCGAGGCCGTCTCGGCCCTGGTCGCCACCGCCGACACCCTGCTGTTCGGCCGCGTCACCTACGACTCGTTCGCCGGCGCGTGGCCCGAACGCGAGGCTGCCGGAGCCGAGGACGCAGGTTTCGCGAAGGCGCTCGGCGATCTGCGCAAGATCGTGTTCTCCCGTCGTGAACTCGACTTCACCTGGCGCAATTCCGAACAGCACCGCGGTGATCTGGTTGCGACCGCGGCCGCCCTCAAAGCCGAGCCGGGCGGCGACATCTCGCTCAGCGGCTCGACCTCGATCGTGCGCCAGCTGCTGGCGGCCGGGCTCATCGACGAACTGCATCTGTTCGTGCACCCCATCGCCTTGCGCAGCGACGGCCTGCGGCTCTTCGACGAGGGCACTCCCATCCCGCTGCGGCTGCTGTCGGCCGCGCCGTTCAAATCCGGTGTGCTGCACCTGATCTACGGCCCCGCCGACGCTCCCGAGGAGGCCGGTTACGAGGACGCGCGAGCGTACCTCGCCTGAGCAGCCGCGCGGTGTCGAACCAGCGAGTAGGGCCGCGGTATGCCAGCATCGGCCACATGGCGATCTCTGTGGAGTCTGTTGCGCATATCCGGCTCACCGTGGGTGACATCGGGCGGTCGAGAGCCTTCTACGATGCGGTCTTCGGGTGGCCGGTGGCGCTGGAGATCGCGGCCGATGCGGACGACGAAACACGGCAGCGGCTGAGCTTCCTGGACGGTGGGGTGATCTACCGGATGGCGCAGGGGCTGATCGGTCTGCGGCCGGTCGGAACCGATCGGTTCGACGAGGACCGGGTCGGTCTCGACCATCTCGCCTTCCCGGTCGGTTCACTGGCCGAATTGGAGGCCGCCGCGGCGCATCTCGATGCCTGCGGGGTCGTGCACGAGGACATCAAGGACATCGGCGTCAGCTACATCCTGGAGTTCCGGGACCCGGACAACATCGCACTGGAGTTGGTCGCGCCGAAGTAGGTGCGGGGGCCGGGACTAGTTCATGGCCTTGCCGACGAAGAACATGGTCAGGACTGCGCCGAGGGCGATTGCCGCACCGTAGTGGCCGGGGGAGAGGGCGTAGGTGTAGGTGGATGCGGCGAGGATGATCGCGGCGGTGAGGAATAGCAGGCGCTTCGCTTTGGGCTCCACAGGCTGGAATTCAACCGTAGGAGTGAGTGGATTCCGGGGCGCCACGGCGGTGGGGGTCGAGGGCAGGAGCGGGCCCGCCGACGGCGGGCCCGCTCCTTGTCGAGCGGTGGCGCTCCGACCGGTTACTTGCCGAAGGACCCACCGGCCGAGCCGCTGGCCACCAGGCAGAGCGGATTGTTGACCATGAGCATTTGCGCCGAGCCCGAGGACGAACCGGTGATGCCGGAGTCGATGGCGGGTGTGTTCGGCGGTGTCGCAGCGGGATCACCGGAACCGCCGAGTCGCACCGAGCGGCCGTCGGAGTTCGGATCCGCCGGTGAACCCAGCAGGTCCAGCACCGTCGGGGTGATGTCGGCCAGGGTGTAGCCGTTGTTCTGCGCGCCCGCGGCGAAGTCCGGCCCGCGCGCGATCATGAAACTCGCTGTCTCGTAGGCGCTCTGACCACCGTGGCCGCCCTCGGGCTTGTGCCCGTGGTCCGTGGTCACCAGGATCGTCCAGCGCTCGCCGGCGTGCGTACGGGCGCGGTCGTCGACCGCCTTGGTGATCTTGCCGACCAGCGCGTCCACCCGGCCGATGGCATCCCGGTACGCCTGCGGCCAGATGCCGCGCAGGGTGTGGCCGACGATATCGACCTGATCGAGGTGGGTGAACACGAAATCCGTTCCGTCGTCGGTGATGGCGGACACCACCTCCGCCGCGGCATTCGAATCCGCGGTCGTCTCACACACTCCCGCGCCGGTCGGATCGACCTGCGTCACGGACACCCTGTCCGCCGCGGGATTTCCGGTCCGGGCGATCATGCCGATCTTGTCCCAGGTACCCAGGGACGCGGTGGCCAGGCTCGGCTTCGCGCGCTCCAGCTGCGTGAACACCGTCGGATACTGTGCGAAAGGCGCAGGGGTGCAGGTGGAGTCATTGTCCTTGATGCCGTGCTTGGTATCCCACACCCCGGTCAAGGCCGTCGCCCAGGAGACGCACGACATGGTGGTGTGCGGGGCGATGGAGGTCCGCGCCAGGGTGCCCTGGGCCGCGAGCAGGCCCAGGTTCGGGGCATTGGCCGCCTGCACCTCGCTCCACAGCGTGCCGTCGATGCCGATCACCACGACCTTGTTCACCACGGGTGCGGCCGTTGCCGGGGCGGCCGTGGCCAGCGGGAGTGCGGCCAGCGCGGCGGCGGCCACCATTGCACGAGTTCGAGACATGCGCGGCAACCTAGCCGGGGTTCGGCACTTCCGCAGCAAATTCGGACAATTGACCAGAACTGTCCCGCTGAGTGAAACGTCGGCGGGTCGCATCCCCTAGCCGGAGCGGGGGTTCGAGCGGGTCCGGCGCCGGCGGGCCCGCTCCTTCTCGATGGCGTCGAAGCGCAACTGCAGACCGTCGGTGAAGGCCGACAGCGCCAATTCGAAACTCTCCGAATCGATCTCGTCGGCCTTCGCGCGCAGCAGATGCGCCTGCTCCAGATGCGGGTAGCGGTCGCGGTAGACCTGGACGTCGTCGACGAAACCGCGGGAGAACGAGCCCATGGTGGCGCCCATGACCAGGTAACGGGTGGCCGCGCCGATCATGGTGGCGTCGCGCGGGGGCCAGCCCGCGGAGACCAGGCCGCCGTGGACGGCGTCGGCGGCGCGCAGGTTCTCGTCGCGGGTGCCGGGTCCGGCGGCCAGGTAGGCGACGAAGTTGGGGTGCCGGACCAGGGCGTCGCGGTAGGAGTGGGCCCACGAGGTGAGGCCGGCCCGCCAGCCCTTGTTGAAGGCCGACGCATCGACCCGCGCCATGAGACCGCCCGCGATGTCGTCGAGGACAGCGTCCTTGGTGGGGTAGTGGGTGTAGAGGGAGGCGGCCTGCACACCCAGTTCGGCGGCGAGTTTGCGCATGGACAGCTCGGCGAGCCCGTCGCGATCGATCAGGGTCAGGGCCGCGTCGCGAATCCGTTCGCGGCTCAGCAGCGGCACCTTCGGCCTGGCCATCCGGCTCACCTCCTTCGATGGAAGACCTCGGCGATCCCCCGGCGGACGTCGAACTTATCACTCGGACCTTGATCAACCGAACACTGTTAGGATAACTTCGGGTCATAAACCTAACAACGTTTGGTTAGGAGCTATCGCAACCATGGACTTCGAACTCGCCGAGTCGCAGCGCGAACTGCGCGAGCTGGCCCGGGCTTGGGTGGACAAAGAGGTCGTTCCGCACGCGGCCGCCTGGGATCGGGCCGAGGCGGTCGATACCGCGATCGTCGGCAAGCTCGGTGCGATGGGCTTCCTCGGCATCGAGATCCCGGAGGAGTACGGCGGCTCCGGCGGCACGGCCCTGGACTACTGCGTCCTGCTCGAGGAACTCGGCCGCGGCGACAGCTCGGTGCGCGGCATCGTGTCCGTCTCGCTCGGCCTGGTGGCCAAGTCGATCAAGACCTACGGCACCGAGACCCAGAAGCGGGAATGGCTGCCGCGCCTGTGCGCCGGGCAGTCACTGGGCTGCTTCGGCCTGACCGAACCCGGCACCGGCTCCGACGCGGGCAGCCTCACCACCAAAGCCGTTGCCGACGGCGATGATTGGCTGCTCTCCGGCACCAAGATGTTCATCACCAACGGCACCTGGGCCGATGTCGCCATCATCTTCGCCCGCACCGGCGGCCCCGGCCCCAAGGGCGTGACCGCCTTCCTGGTGCCCACCGACGCCCCGGGCTTCGCGCGCACCGAGATCAAGGGCAAGCTCGGCCTGCGCGGCCAGGCCACCGCCGAACTCGTCCTCGACCAGGTGCGGGTGCCCGATGCCAACCGGCTCGGCGAGCTCGGCCAAGGCTTCAAGATCGCCATGGCCGCGCTGGACAAGGGCCGCATGGGGGTGGCCGCGGGGTGTGTCGGCGTCGCGCGCGGCTGCCTGGAGGCCGCCGTGAAATACGCTCGGGAACGCGAGCAGTTCGGCAAGCCGATCGCCTCCTATCAGCTGGTCCAGGAACTCATCTCCGATATCGCCGTCGATGTCGAGGCGGCGCGGCTGCTCACCTGGCGGGTCGCCGACCTGGTCGGGAAGGACAAGCCCTTCGGCACCGAGGCCTCGGTCGCCAAGCTGTTCGCCAGCGAGGCCGCGGTGAAGGCCGCCAACAATGCCATCCAGGTGTTCGGCGGATACGGCTACATCGACGAGTACCCGGTGTCGAAGTACCTGCGCGACGCCCGCGTGCTCACCCTCTACGAGGGCACCAGCCAGATCCAGAAACTGCTCATCGGGCGCGCCCTCACCGGCGTGAACGCCTTCCTCTGAACGTCATTCACAGACAGGGAGATTCAGTCATGTCGAAAGTCGCAGTCGTGACCGGTGCGGCCCGCGGAATCGGCGCGGGCACCGCGGCCCGCCTGGCCGCCGACGGCTTCGCCGTCGCCATCGTCGATCTCGACGAGGCCGCCTGCAAGGACGCCGTGGACGCCATCGCCGCCCAGGGCGGCACGGCCATCGCGGTGGGCTGCAATGTCACCGACGAGGCGCAGGTCGCCGCCGCGTTCGAACGCATTGCCGCGGAACTGGGTTCGGTCGACGTGCTGGTCAACAATGCCGGCGTGCTGCGCGACAACCTGCTGTTCAAGATGTCCGTGGACGACTGGGACATCGTCATGTCCGTGCACCTGAAGGGCACGTTCCTGTGCTCGCGGGAAGCGCAGAAGTACATGGTGGAGCAGAAGTCCGGCAAGATCGTGAACACCTCCAGCGTGTCCGCGCTGGGCAGCCGCGGCCAGGCCAACTACTCCGCCGCCAAGATGGGCATCCAGGGCCTGACCCGCACGCTCGCCATGGAATTGGGCCCGTTCGGCATCAATGTGAATGCCGTCGCGCCGGGCTTCATCGTCACCGAGATGACCGATGCCACCGCCGCGCGCGTGGGCGTCTCGCCGGAGGAGTTCCGCGCCGAGGCCGCCAAGATCACCCCGCTGCGCCGGGTCGGCGAGCCAGCCGACATCGCGAACGTGGTGTCCTTCCTGGTCTCCGACGACGCCTCGTTCGTCACCGGCCAGACCATTTACGTCGACGGCGGCCGCCGCCTCTAGTCCGGAGAGATCTTCCCCATGCGGAGAACAGTTTTCGACAAGGACCACGACGCCTTCCGCGAGACCGTGCGCGCGTTCATCGAAGCCGAGGTCGTGCCCGTCTACGAGCAGTGGTACGCCGCCGGTATCGCGCCGCGCGACTTCTATTACAAGCTGGGCGAACTCGGCGTCTTCGGCATCGAGGTGCCCGAGCAGTACGGCGGCGCGGGCATCGAGTCGTTCAAGTTCCAGGCCATCCTCATGGAGGAATGTGCCCGCGCCGCGGTGTCCTTCGGCGGCTCGGGCGTGCACGTCGGACTGTGCCTGCCCTACATCAAGAATCTCGCGACCGAGGAGCAGAAGCAGCGCTGGCTGCCCGGCTTCGTCACCGGCGAGATCATGTTCGCCATCGCCATGACCGAGCCCGGCACCGGCTCCGACCTGGCCGGAATGCGCACCACCGCAAAGCTTTCCGCAGACGGCACGCACTACGTGCTGAACGGGTCCAAGACCTTCATCACCGGCGGCGTGCTCGCCGACCGCGTCATCGTCTGCGCCCGCACCGCCCCGCCCGGCGACACCGATCGCCGCCACGGCATCTCGCTGTTCGTGGTTGACACCAAGTCCCCGGGCTACAGCGTCGGCCGCAAGCTGGACAAGCTGGGCCTCAAGGTCTCCGACACCGCCGAGCTCAACTTCACCGATGTCGAGGTGCCGGTCGAGGACCTGCTCGGCGAGCAGCACAAGGGTTTCTCCTACCTGGGCCAGAACCTCCCGCAGGAGCGGCTGTCCATCGCCGTCGGCGCGTACGCGCAGGCCAAGGCCGCGATCCGCTTCGCCAAGGAATACACCCGGCAGCGCAACGTCTTCGGTCAGCCGGTCGCGGCATTCCAGAACACCAAGTTCGAACTCGCCGCTTGCCAGGCCGAGGTGGACGCGGCCGAGGCCGTGGTGGACCGCGGCCTCGAGGCCCTCGACGAGGGCACCCTGACCCCGGCGGATGCCGCCTCCGCCAAGCTCTTCTGCACCGAGGTCGCGCATCGCGTCATCGACCGCTGCCTGCAGCTCCACGGCGGCTACGGCTTCATCAACGAGTACCCGGTCGCCCGCCTCTACGCCGACAACCGCGTGAACCGGATCTACGGCGGCACCAGCGAAGTCATGAAGATGATCATCGCCAAGGACATGGGTCTCTGACCAACCGATCGAACCGAGGTATCGATGAACGCGACTCTCTCCCTGGCCGGCATCCTCGCCGAACCAGCGTGGCGGCGACCCGACCACATCGCCCTGATCGAGGGCGACCAGCGCATCACCTTCCGCGACCTGTGGCGGCAGGCCCGCGAACAGGCCGGTGCCCTCATCGAACTCGGGGTGCGTCCGGGCGACCGGGTCGCGCTCATGGGGCCCAATACCGCTGATTTCCCGCGCGCGTACTTCGCCATCCTGGCCGCGGGTGCGACCGTGGTGCCGGTACACCTGCTGCTCACCGCGGACGAGGCGGAATACGTGCTGCGTGACAGCGGGGCCAAGGTCATGATCTGCCATCCGATGGTGGAGGCCGTCGGCAAGGAGGCGGCCGGCCGGGCCGGCATCGACTGCCTGAGCCCGAAAGAGCTTTCCGGCGAGGCGATTCCGGCGTATGTGGCGCGCAGCCCGCTCGACACCGCGGTGGTGTTCTACACCAGCGGCACCACCGGCCGCCCCAAGGGCGCGGAGCTCAGCCACCTCAATATGGTCATGTGCGCGACGGTGAACGCCTTCGACGCCAACGAGGTCAAGCGCGAGGACATCGCCCTGGGTGCGCTGCCGCTGTTCCACGTGTTCGGGCAGACCGTCTCGATGAACTCGCACTGGCGGCTCGGCGCGACCCTGGTGCTCCTGCCGAGATTCGATGCGGCACAGGCGCTCGAGCTCATGGTGAAGGAGAACATCAACACCTTCCATGGTGTGCCGACCATGTACCACGGGCTGCTCGACGCGGCCGAGGGCGGCGCGGCGGAACTGCCGAAGCTGCGGCTGTGCATCAGCGGCGGCGCGGCCATGCCGCCGGTCGCCATCGAGGAGTTCGAGAAGGTCTTCGGCTCGCACATCCTCGAGGGCTACGGCCTGTCCGAAACCTCGCCCACCGCAACGGTGAACCAGCCGCTGCTCGGCCCGCAGATCGGCACCGTCGGGCACCCGGTGTGGGGCGTCGACGTCGAGATCGCCGCCGCCGAGGTGCGCGACCGCATCGAACTCCTGCCGTCCGGCGCCATCGGAGAGGTCGTGGTGCGTGGCCACAATGTGTTCAATGGCTACACCGGCAAGCCCGAGGCCACCGCGGAGGTCATGGTGGACGGCTGGTTCCGCACCGGCGACCTCGGCATCAAGGACGAGCAGAGCTACCTGCGCATCGTGGACCGGATCAAGGAAATGATCATCCGCGGCGGGTTCAATGTGTACCCGACCGAGGTGGAGGCCGCGCTGCTGCGGCACCCGAACATCGCGCAGGTGGCGATCATCGGTGTGCCGGACGAGAACTACGGCGAGGAGATTCTCGCGGTCGTCGTGCCGTCCGGGCCGCTCACCGCGGAGGACGTCATCGACTACGCGAAAGAGCATGTGGCGCGGTACAAGTACCCGCGCCGCGTCGAGTTCGTCACCGAACTGCCCATGGGGCCGACCCACAAGATCCTCAAGCGCGAACTGAAGCAGCGCTACGCCTAGCGCGAGGAACACCGCATGATCGACTTCAGCGACTTCGACGACCTGCGCGCCGCCGCCGGCACCGAAATCGGTGTCAGCGACTGGATCACCGTCGACCAGCGGCGCATCGACACCTTCGCCGACGCCACCGACGACCACCAGTGGATCCACGTCGACGCCGCCCGCGCCGCCGCCGGACCCTTTGGGCGCACCATCGCCCACGGGTTCCTCACCCTGTCGCTGGTGGTGCCGATGACCGCGCAGGTCATGACCGTCAGCGCCGCGAACATGGCGATCAACTACGGGCTCAACAAGGTTCGGTTCATCAATCCGGTGCCGGTGGACAGCCGCATCCGCGGGCGCTTCACCCTCGACGCCGTCACCGACATCCCGGGCGGCGTGCAGGCCGTGCGGACGGTCACCGTCGAGATCGAGGGGCAGGACAAGCCCGCCTGCGTCGCGGAGAGCATCGCCCGCTACCTCGCCTGAGGCGCGCCGACCGGGGCCCGCCGATCGAATCGATCGGCGGGCCCCGGGTTTTCGCGGACCGGCGGTGTTCCGCGGGCTAGGGCCTGTCTCGAAGTTGATAGGGCGGGCGTGTGGCCCGCCCTCACTACTGCCCGAGCCATTGGTTGATGACAGCGACATGGATCGTGG
>NZ_JBHZAL010000065.1:0-18193 GCF_042754245.1 Nocardia sp. NPDC059228
CTTTGGCTCTCGTGCGCTTTTTTTTTTAATCACCCCACCCCCCCGGTGCGGGGCCCCCCAACCCTCCCCCCCCCCGCCTCCCGCCGGGGGCGGCCCCCCCCCCCCCCCCCGCCCCGAGCTCTCGGGTGATCATGGGCTTGACCCTCACACCGTGTGAGGTCCTAAACCTGGAGGGGTCATGTTCAGTATCGGAGACTTCGCCAGGTTCGGATCGGTGTCGGTGCGAATGCTGCGCCACTACGACGAGATCGGACTGCTGCCGCCGTCCGAGGTGGATCCGTGCAGCGGCTATCGGTTCTATTCGGCCGAACAGCTCGCACGGCTCAACCGGATCGTCGCGTTGAAGGAACTCGGCTTCACCCTGAATCAGGTGGCCGAGCTCCTCGACGGGAAGCTGTCCGCGGAGCGGTTGCACGGCATGCTGCAACTGCGTCGCGCGCAGCTGGCCAATCAGGTGGCCGCGGACACCGCACGGCTCGCGAGCGTCGAGGCGAGGCTCCTGCGCATCCAGAAGGAGGGCGTCATGCCCGAGCAGGAAATCATCGTGAAACCGCTGTCCGCCACGCTCGTCGCCGAAATGAGCGAGGTCGCGGCCGAATCCGGGGAGGCCGCGGTCGGGCCCATCATCGAGCGGATCTACGCCCGGCTCGGGAAACTGATCCCGGAGGCCGGCCTGACCATCACCGGCGCGCCCGTCGTGTATTACGAAGAGCTCGAAGAAGGTTTGCGCGTGCACGTCGCGCATCAGGTCGCGGGGACCGCCGCGCCGGGCAGCAGCCTCGACCTGCACCTGCTGCCGGAGATTCCGCAGGCCGCGACCCTGGTGCATCGCGGGAAGCTGGCCGAACTGTGCGTGTCCTTCGAGGCCATGGGGCGCTGGGCCGACGAGAACCGTTACGCCCCCAATGCTCCCATCCGCGAGGTCTACCTCAACGCGCCCGAGGACCCGACCTCGGACGGGTGGGTCGTGGAACTGCAAATGCCGGTCGCCCCTGCCGTGTGAACGCCTCGGGCCCGACCGGCATCCGGTCTCCTCTCGACTACGCGCTGCCCCAGGACTGCAGCAGGTAGGTGATGTTCGACATGATCGAGGTCACCACATCGGCGAAATTCAAAGCCGCGGAACCCAGATCGACGCTGCCGCCACCATCGATATTTCCCATCACGTTCCTCCAGAGTTGCTGATCATTTGCCCAATCCACGGTATGGGGCGTTCGACCCGGGCGTGAACATCGCAACCGGACCCGGATCCGTGGGGGCACGGGCCGGTGTCGGCACCCGAAAATGGCTGGCACTGGCCGGTAGTGGCAGCGAGCCGAACTCGCACTCCCCGAAAAACACTGCGGCGCACAGCTGTTGCTGTGCGCCGCGGGGAAAGCCGGTGGCTAGTCCGGTCCGTTGCCCTGGCCCGCGGACGGCGGCGGGATCCGCACCACGCGGTCGTCGTACTGGTTGGGATTGCCGTCGGGTTTGTTCACGGTGCCGACCCAGATATTGCCGTCGCCGCCCAGCGTCGCACCGTCGAGGCGGCCGTACTTGTCCTGGGCCAGCAGCGAAGGCGCCGCGGTGACGGCGTGGGTGTTCTTGTCGGCCGTGGCGAGAGCCAGGGCCCGCTGGTTGGTCAGCGAGATCGCGACCCCGTCCGAGGCGGCGGCACAGCCCGCCACGCCGGGGTGATCGGGCCAGGTCCAAGCCTTCACCGCGACGCCGTCGGGGCCGACCCGCTGCAGTCGATCCTCGGTGGCGGTGCGGTCGGTGATCCAGATGGAATCCTTGCCGTCCGAGCACACCCCGCCCGCCACGCCGATACCGGTCACCACCACATCGGCGGAGGCGCCGGGCGCGGGGGAGTTGATGCTGAGCAGCTTGCCTGCCATCGAGTTGGTGTCGGCCGCCAGCGACGGGTTGCCGGCGTCACCGGTGAGCACCAGCATGCGGTTCTGCGCGGCGAAATCGATGGACCCGCGATTGCCGTTGACCCCCTTCGGGATTCCGGTCAGGATCGGCTTGGGCGCGCCACCGTCGGTGGAGATGCGCACCACCCGGTTGTCGCCCCCGGTGGTCACGTACGCGTAGATCAGCCCGTCCTCGGTGAAGGTGGGCGACAGCGCCAGGCCGGTGAGACCCCCGTCGCCGGCCGGATCCACATCCAGCCGCGCGACCTCGATGGGCGCGGGCGGCTCGCCCTCGTCGGTGGCGACCACCTTCAGGATGCGTCCCGTGGTGCGTTCGGCCACCAGCGCGCTCCCGCCGTCCGGCAGCGCGACCAGGCCGGCGGTGGTGTCCAGGCACGAGACCACCACTGCCAGATCGGGATCCACGCACGGCAGGTCGGGGCGTTTGGCATTGGTCGGCGGCACCTTCGGCGTGGTGGTGCTGGGCTCGGCGTCCTGCCAGGTCGGCTCCGTGGTGAACGGGCTCGAGGCACGATCATCGAAGCGGGCGCAGCCGGACAGCAGCACGGCGCCGAGCGTCACGCCCAGCACAACTCTCCGCGCACCCACCCCGGCACGGCCTGCGGCAACCAAACTCATGGTTGAGACGTTACGGAAAACCTGCCGTCCACGCTCGGACGGGGTGTCCCTTCCTTCGCCGTGGCGCGAATCGGACGGTGGACACGCCCGTGTTCTGCTGTGTGCCGAGCGGTTCTGGCTAATAGTGTGGCCCGCGTGACAGACAAGCCGAACGAGCCGTCCGCCGTGGCGGGCGACCTACCGCCCGCTGCTCCGCGACCGGCCGGTGAACCGGTCCGGAGCCCCTTCGATTCGCCGACCGAACAGTTCGCCACCCCGTCCGGCGTCCAAACCACCGAGAAGCTACCCCGCACCGACGAGGAACTGGGTCTCGACCCCGAGGTCCCGCTCTACAACCAGGTCAAGAGCGCCATCCCCGGTGCGGCCGACGGCACCATCACCGAGCCGTCCCCGACCTACTCCTTCGCCAGCATCCCGCCGGCACCGCCCAGCCCCGCCGACAGCAACGGCCGCGTCCGCCGCCGCGACGACCGCCGCGGCACGCTGGACCTCGGACTGCTGTTGCTGCGCTTGGTCATCGGCGGCACCTTCATCTACCACGGCCTGCAGAAGGCCGCGGGCTGGTTCCACGGCCCCGGCTACGACGGCATCAGGACCGCCATGGAGAACGGCGGCTGGAAGCACGTGGACCTCGCCGCCCCCCTCCTCATCGCCGGCGAACTCGGCGGCGGCATCATGGTCGCCCTCGGCGTGGCGACCCCCCTGGCCGCCGGCGCCCTGCTCGCCATCATCCTCGACGCCTGGATGTGGAAGCAGTCCATGGTCCCCGGCTTCCAATACTCCGCCAAGGGCAACTCGGTAGAACTCGAATCCATCCTGATAGCCCTCGCCGCCATCCTCATCCTCACCGGCCCCGGCCGCCTCTCCCTCGACCGCAACCGAGGCTGGGCCACCAGACCCCTCTGGGGCTCCCTAGCCGCCATCGCCGCCGCCCTGGCCGCCGCCATCCTCGCCTACACCTACCTCCACGGCGGCAACCCCCTATCCGGCATCACCTTCAACTAACCCCCGACACCCCGAACCACCAAGCGGCCGTACCGATCCCAACAGATCGATACGGCCGCTTCGTCGTACAGTCCGTGTGAGAACCCTCGAACGGTGTGCCCGCGCAGGAACTCCTCGTGCACAGCATGAGACGTGGTAAATCCCGTGCGCTTCACCAGCGTGGGCGAGACCCTGCATCCTCCGGCTGCGCGGGAGGCTCCGCGAGACGTTCAGGTGTGATCTGGAAGATCCCGCGAGCCCCTTCGAGGGTGTGGGCTTGCCCCACAAATCTCCTACCCGGGGGTGCGGGACTGGCGCCCGCAAGTCCTTCCACGGGATATGGAGTTGGCGCCCGGCCGGTCTCCCCAGGGGGGTGGGGGCTGGCGCCCGGCCGGTCTCCCCAGGGGGGTGGGGGCTGGCGCCCGGCCAGTCTCCCCAGGGGGTGTGGGGCTGGTGCCCGGCCAGTCTTCCCAGGGGGTGTGGGGGCTGGCGCCCACAAATTCTTCTCTGGGGGTGTATGGGCTTGCCCCCGCAATCCTCTCTCTGGGGGTGCGGGGGCATGCCCCCGAAATCCTCTCCCAGGGGTGTGGGGGGCTTGCCCCCCACCACCTTTCACCACTGACGCGTGGTCCAGGATTCCCATTCCTGGAAGGTCTCCTGGTGGAGCTGGAGGACCCGGCCGGACTTCATGTCGATCTCCTGGTGCAGCGTCGCCCGGTGCTGGTTGATGCGCATCTGCTCGTCCGGCGTCGCCATGAACTCGGCGTGGTCGAGTTCCCGCACCTCGGCGGCCAGCTCCTCGGCCTCGGCGAGCAACGCTTTCGCTTCGGCATTGCGGGCGTCCGACCGCTGGAGCATGGCCGTGTACTCGGCAAGCATGGAGTCGGCCTTGCCGATGTATTCGATTGTCATTCCCTTGCTTTCTTGATTACGGCACGCGCCGGACGGCACCCTTGTCGGCGGAGGTGGCGAGCGCGGCGTAGGCACGCAGCGCGGTCGTCACCGGGCGCTCGCGGTTCACGGGCTGCCAAGGCCGTTCGGACGCTTCCATTTTCACGCGGCGCTCCGCGAGAACGTCTTCGGGGACCAGCAATTCGAGCGCGCGGGTGTGCACGTCGATGCGGATGCGGTCACCGTTCTCGATGAGGCCGATGGACCCGCCGCTGGCCGCCTCCGGGGAGATGTGGCCGATGGACAGGCCCGAGGTGCCGCCGGAGAAGCGGCCGTCGGTGATGAGCGCGCAGACCTTGCCCAGGCCGACGCCCTTCAGGAACGAGGTGGGGTGCAGCATCTCCTGCATGCCCGGGCCGCCGGAGGGACCCTCGTAGCGGACCACGACCACGTCGCCGGGCTTGATCTCCTTGCCCAGGATCTTCGAGACCGCCTCCTCCTGGGATTCGACCACCACGGCCGGGCCCTCGAAGGTGAACAGATCCTCGTCGATACCGGCGGTCTTCAGGATCGCGCCGTCCGGGGCGATATTGCCGCGCAGCACGCACAGCCCGCCCTCGACGGTGTAGGCGTGCTCCTTGTCGCGGATGCAGCCGCCCTCGGCGTCGGTGTCGAGCGAGGACCAGCGGTTCTCGGTGGAGAACGGCACGGTGGTGCGCACCCCGCCGGGCGCGGCGTGGAACAGCTCGACGGCTTCGTCGGAAGCCTTGCCGGAGCGGATGTCCCAGGTGTCGAGCCACTCGTCGAAGGACGCGGTGTGCACCGTGGTCACGTCGGTCTCGAGCAGGTCGGCGCGGCGCAGCTCGCCCAGGATGGCCGGGATGCCACCGGCGCGGTGCACGTCCTCCATGTGGTAGTCGGAGTTCGGCGACACCTTGGACAGACAGGGTACGCGCCGCGAGATCTCGTCGATGGTCTGCAGATCGAACTCGATCTCACCCTCCTGCGCGGCGGCGAGGGTGTGCAGCACGGTGTTGGTGGAACCGCCCATGGCCACGTCGAGCGCCATGGCATTGCGGAAGGCCTTGGCATTGGCCACGTTCCGCGGCAGCACCGAGGCGTCGTCGTCGCGGTACCAGCGGGTGGCGATATCGACGATGACGCGGCCGGCCTTCTCGAACAGCGCCCGGCGTGCGGCGTGGGTGGCCAGCGTGGAGCCGTTGCCCGGCAGCGCCAGGCCCAGCGCCTCGGTGAGGCAGTTCATGGAGTTGGCGGTGAACATGCCCGAGCAGGAGCCGCAGGTCGGGCAGGCGGAGCGCTCGACCTCGGTGAGCCCGTCCTCGGTGACGTTCGGCGAGGCGCTGGCGGAGATGGCGGTGATCAGGTCGGTCGGGGCCTGGGCCACGCCGCCGACGACCACGGCCTTACCGGCCTCCATCGGACCGCCGGAGACGAACACGGCCGGGATGTTGAGCCGCATGGCGGCGTTCAGCATGCCGGGAGTGATCTTGTCGCAGTTGGAGATACACACGAGCGCGTCCGCGGTGTGCGCGTTGGCCATGTATTCCACGGAGTCCGCGATGATCTCGCGCGAGGGCAGCGAGTACAGCATGCCCCCGTGACCCATGGCGATGCCGTCGTCCACGGCAATGGTGTGGAATTCGCGCGGCACGCCGCCGGCCGCCCGGACCGCCTCGGCCACGATCTCGCCGACGTCCTTCAGGTGCACGTGGCCGGGGACGAACTGGGTGTAGGAGTTCGCGATGGCGACGATCGGCTTCCCGAAGTCGGAGTCGGTGAGACCGGTCGCGCGCCAGAGGGCGCGTGCGCCCGCGGCATTACGGCCGGCGGTGGTGGTGCGTGAGCGAAGCGGTGGCATTGGTCAGGTCCTCGGGTCGTGTCGCAGTGGGCTGTTGAGCGACTGTCCAGAAATACGTCTCGCGACGTTCTCCGGCGGGCCTCAACGTTACTCCCGCGCCATGACCTCGATCACCGCCGGTAAGAACTCCGCACCCCCGAAACGCTTACGACTTGCCGGAATCGGCCTCGCGCTCGGTGGATTCGGCCGTCGGCTCGGTGGTTTCGGCCGCGCGCTCCGTGGTTTCGGACACAGCGTCGGCGGATTCGGACACCGCCTCGGTGGTTTCGGCCGCGGTGTCGCCGGCTTCGTCCTCATCCTCCTCGGGCTCCACGAACGGATCCGGGATGCGCCCACCCGAGGCATCGACGAGATCCGCGAGCCGGTTGTATCCCACCGCGGGCAGCGTCACATCGGAGTCGTCGGCCAGATGCAGCTGCAGGTACCCCCGCTTGGGGATGCGCAGCCCACGCACGTCGGCCCAATCGATGTGCCGCCCACCGAACAGGGTGCGCGTGTCGACGCCATTGTCCGAGACGGTTGTCCGGGTCCGCTCGATCCACACCACCACGGCGGCCGGGATGGCGAACAGGATCCACAGCACCTGCGGCCACCCGAAGAACGCGAACGCCACGCAGAACAGCAGGATGAACACGCCGAGGTGAGCGAGCCGGGGGATACGGATCACGCGACCCGCGTCGGATTCGGACTCGGGCGTGTGGGACGATCGAGCAGGTGGCACGGACTGATGCTGTGAGGACACACCCCCATCCTTGCATCACGGTGAACGGACCCGATCAACCGCACTGTCTCACATAATGAGACCCAATAGGTCAGCTGTTTGACTGGACGACCCACGCGCGCATACCGTCGAGCGCGTGAATCGAACCGAGTTGCTCGTAATCGGCCGGCGCGTCCAGCGCTGAGCCGACGACTGTAGGTCATTTACGTCAGCTCGCAGCTGCGACGCGCCACCCTCGAACAGCCACTGGCTGTCGGGGGCTTTTTTGTGTTCAGGCAAGTCCATGGACTGGAACGACAAGCAGTTAGGAACCAAGACGGTGAGCGCACCTACCGCCCGGCCCGGGCCCTCGGCCCGCAGGCCCGCGCCTTCGGCCACTCAGCCGACCTCCTCGGCTGGCCGAGAGTCAGCTTCTGCTCCGGCCTCGAACCGCCGCCAGGTCCCGCCCGAGCGGGTCACCGGCGCGCAGTCGGTCGTCCGTTCCCTCGAGGAGCTCGGCGTCGACACGGTATTCGGCATTCCGGGCGGTGCGATTCTTCCCGTCTACGACCCGCTGTTCGATTCCACCAAGGTCCGCCACGTGCTGGTCCGCCACGAGCAGGGCGCGGGTCACGCCGCGACCGGCTACGCGCAGGCGACCGGCAAGGTGGGTGTGTGCATGGCCACGTCCGGTCCGGGCGCGACCAACCTGGTCACCCCGATCGCGGACGCGCAGATGGACTCGGTGCCGCTGGTGGCCATCACCGGTCAGGTCGGCCGTTCGCTGATCGGCACCGACGCCTTCCAGGAAGCCGACATCTCCGGCATCACCATGGCGTGCACCAAGCACAACTTCCTGGTCACCGACCCGATCGACATCCCGCGGATGATCGCCGAGGCGTTCCACCTGGCCTCCACCGGCCGCCCGGGCGCGGTGCTGGTCGACATCCCGAAGGATGTGCTGCAGGCGCAGACCACCTTCTCCTGGCCGCCGGAGATGAAGCTGCCCGGCTACCGTCCGGTCACCAAGCCGCACGGCAAGCAGGTGCGCGAGGCCGCCCGGATGATCATGGACGCCAAGGCCCCGGTGCTGTACGTCGGCGGCGGTGTGATCAAGGCCGACGCCAACGAGGAACTGCTGGAACTGGCCGAGCTGACCGGCATTCCGGTGGTCACCACCCTGATGGCGCGCGGCGCGTTCCCCGACACCCACACCCTGAACATGGGCATGCCGGGTATGCACGGCACCGTGGGAGCCGTTGCGGCACTGCAGCGTTCGGACCTGCTGATCACCCTGGGCGCGCGATTCGACGACCGCGTCACCGGCCAGCTGGACTCGTTCGCGCCGAATGCCAAGGTGATCCACGCCGACATCGACCCGGCCGAGATCGGCAAGAACCGCCACGCGGACGTGCCGATCGTGGGCGACTGCCGCGAGGTCATCGCCGAGCTGATCGAGACCCTCAAGGCCGATCCGGCCGCCGCGGGCAAGGCTCCGCTGCTGGATCTGACCGAGTGGTGGCACTACCTGAGCGGTGTCCGCGACAGCTACCCGCTGGGCTGGAAGACCCCGTCCGACGGTTCGCTGTCGCCGGAGTTCGTGATCGAGAAGCTGGGCCAGATGGCCGGTCCCGACGCCATCTACTGTGCCGGCGTCGGCCAGCACCAGATGTGGGCCGCGCAGTTCATCAAGTACGAGAAGCCGCGCACCTGGCTGAACTCCGGTGGTCTGGGCACCATGGGTTACGCCGTGCCGGCCGCCATGGGCGCCAAGATGGGCATGCCGGACCGCGAGGTCTGGGCCATCGACGGTGACGGCTGCTTCCAGATGACCAATCAGGAGCTGGCCACCTGCGCCGTCGAGGGCGTGCCGATCAAGGTCGCGCTGATCAACAACGGCAACCTGGGCATGGTCCGGCAGTGGCAGACCCTGTTCTACGAGCAGCGCTACTCCAACACCGACCTGGGCACCCACACCCTGCGCATCCCCGACTTCGTGAAGCTGGCGGAGGCGCTGGGCTGCCACGGCATTCGCGTGGAGAAGGAAGAGGACGTGGAGGCCGCGATCCGCGAGGCGCAGTCGATCAACGACCGGCCCGTGGTGATCGACTTCATCGTCGGCAAGGACGCACAGGTGTGGCCGATGGTCGCCGCCGGCACCTCCAACGACGAGATCATGGCCGCGCGCGGCATCCGCCCGCTGTTCGACGACGACGAGTCGGCGTCCGAGCCCGCCGTGATCCACGAGGCGATGTCACACGAGAAGGCTTCGCTGGCCGCCCACGAGCGTGCCTCCCAGAAGGGGACCGAGGAATGACGACCACCCACACCCTGTCCGTGCTGGTGGAGGACAAGCCGGGCGTGCTGGCCCGCGTGGCCAGCCTGTTCTCCCGGCGTGGTTTCAATATCCAGTCGCTCGCGGTGGGCGGCACCGAGATCCCGGAGATCTCGCGCATGACCATCGTCGTCACGGTGGAGGATCTGCCGCTGGAGCAGGTCACCAAGCAGTTGAACAAGCTGGTCAACGTCATCAAGATCGTCGAGCAGGACACGGACAGCTCCGTGGCCCGCGAACTGATCCTGGTGAAGGTGCGCGCCGACGCCAGTGTGCGCACCCAGGTGATCGAGGCCGTGAACCTGTTCCGCGCGAAGGTGATCGACGTGTCGCCCGACGCGCTGACCATCGAGGCCACCGGCACCCGCTCCAAGCTCGACGCGCTGCTGCGCATGATGGAGCCCTACGGGATCCGTGAGATCGTGCAGTCCGGAGTCGTCGCGGTGGGTCGTGGACCCAAGTCGATCACCGCGACTCGCTAGTAACCGGCCGCCGCGGCGGCCATCCGCCCGCCATCCCGGCATGCTTTCGGCCGGGATCCACCACGCTTAATCACAGAATCCAAGAAGGAGCACCCAAAGTGGCAGTCGAGATGTTCTACGACGACGATGCCGATCTGTCGATCATCCAGGGCAAGAAGGTCGCGGTCATCGGCTACGGCAGCCAGGGCCACGCCCACTCGCTGAGCCTGCGCGACTCCGGCGTCGACGTGCGCATCGGCCTCAAGGAGGGCTCGAAGTCCCGTGCCAAGGCCGAAGAGGCCGGCCTGACCGTCGGCACCCCGGCCGAGGTCGCCGAGTGGGCCGACGTGATCATGGTCCTCGCGCCCGACACCGCGCAGGCCTCGATCTTCACCAACGACATCGAGCCGCACCTGAAGGACGGCGACGCGCTGTTCTTCGGCCACGGCCTCAACATCCACTTCGGTCTGATCAAGGCTCCGGCCAACGTCACCGTCGGCATGGTCGCCCCGAAGGGCCCGGGCCACCTGGTGCGTCGTCAGTTCGTCGACGGCAAGGGCGTTCCGGCCCTGATCGCCATCGACCAGGACCCGACCGGCACCGGCCAGGCGCTGGCGCTGTCCTACGCCAAGGGCATCGGCGGCACCCGCGCCGGCGTCATCAAGACCACCTTCAAGGAAGAGACCGAGACCGACCTCTTCGGTGAGCAGGCTGTGCTCTGCGGTGGCACCGAGGAACTGGTCAAGACCGGTTTCGAGGTCATGGTCGAGGCCGGCTACGCGCCGGAGATGGCCTACTTCGAGGTTCTGCACGAGCTCAAGCTGATCGTCGACCTGATGTACGAGGGCGGTATCGCCCGCATGAACTACTCGGTCTCCGACACCGCCGAGTTCGGTGGCTACCTGTCGGGCCCGCGCGTCATCGACGCCGGCACCAAGGAGCGCATGAAGGCGATCCTGACCGATATCCAGGACGGCACCTTCGTCAAGCGCCTGGTCGCCAACGTCGAGGGCGGCAACAAGGAGCTCGAGGCCCTGCGCAAGGCCAACGCCGAGCACCCCATCGAGGTCACCGGCGCCAAGCTCCGCGGCCTGATGAGCTGGGTCGACCGCCCGATCACCGAAACCGCCTAAGGGTTTCGCGACTGCGACCCGCCGGACCCAGTGCCCGGCGGGTCGTTTCATGTCACCAGGTCGTTGGCATACTGCGGACTACGATATCGATGTCCTCGATATTCATTGGCTTGATCTGAGAGGTGCCGGTGACCGTATCGCCCGCAGATGAGAGCCGCTATCTGACGGCCGAGGAGTTTCTCGCCGCCGAACCGGATGCGTTCGGCGAAACCGCCGGTGATATCGAGATCGTGGACGGTCGACTGGTCAGACTGATGTCCCAGAGCGGCGCACACAGCCGAGTGGTGCGTCGACTGGCATCTTTGATCGAAGCCGCGCGCCACCCGTCAGGACCGTGCCTCGTGGTGGATTCCGATGTCGCGGTTCGACTTCCGGACTCCGAAGATCAGCGTGCCGACCGTCGGCTGAATGTCCGATACCCCGACATCATGGTTCGTGACTGCGAGCCATACGACGTCAACACCGTGCGAGACCACATTCAGCTCGTGATCGAGGTGGCCTCGAAGGAAACCGTCGATACGGATATCGGTATCAAACGGGTCCTCTACGCACGCGCGAGAATTCCCGTCTATCTCATCGTGCATTTCGACAAGAGCTGGGAGATCATCGACCGCATCGAGGAATACCGTCTGGACTGGTCGGGTCTGAGGTACGAACCGCATCACGTCCACCGAACCGGCTTGGTTCTCGATTCCCCGGTCACACTTGCGGTCACGTTCGAGAGCCTGCAAGCGCCGTGACGGCCTGAGGGTTCCGGGATTTCAGCCGCGAAGGCCCGCCAGGCTTTCTCCTGGCAGGCCTTCGCTGTTCACGCGTGAGGGGGATCGCGCGAGGTGTGGTCGTGTCTCGGGTTACCAGCTGCCGAAGCTATCCGGCAGCGCGTTGCGCCACCAGCCGTTGCCGCGGTTGGGCCACCAGCCCGGGTTGCAGTCGTCGCGGTCGCGGTTCCAGTCGTCACGGTCGTGGCGGTGGCGCCAATCGTCGCGATCCCACCAGCCATCCTGGTGGTGCGGCCACGCCACATCGCTGGGCGCGTTGTCCAGCGGAACGTCCGCGGAGGCCGGAATGGTCACTGCCGCAAGGGGAACCAGGGCGATCGCACCGGCGACAGCCACACGGGCTGTGATCCGGCGTAGAGATGTCGACTTCATGGTCAGCAACTGTGCCCGACTTGTGTCCTTTTGTGAATCCGAATCCCTGTGAATTCAGGGCCGAATGGTCCTCATGTATGACAGGGGACCCTGAGCGACCCTGAAACCCATTGCACAGCAATGGCCCCGCAGGAATTCTCCCGCAGGGCCGTTCGCAAGTGCGACTCGATTCGACTCTGTGGGTGTCGAACCGACTGCCGCAGAGTCAGTAGTGCGTGCCGCCGTCGATCCGAATCTCGGTGCCGGTGATGAACGCACCATCATCCGACGCCAGCATGGCGACCACGCCCGCCACGGTATCCGGCGACGCGAAGCCCTGCCCGATTCCCGGCGCAAGCTTCATGAACAGGCTCAGATCGGCATCCGCCGGCAGCCCCGGGCCTCGCCCGGAGGTCATGTCACTCGAAATCGACCCCGGCGCAACGGCAACCACGCGCAGACCCTGCTTGGAGTACTCCGCGGCGAGCGCGTGCGTCATGGACATGATGCCGCCCTTGGACGCGGCATACGCGGACATGTACGGGTGCGCGAAAAACGCGGACGTCGACGTGAAGTTGACGATCACGCCCTTGTCCGAGGCGAGCAGCTGCGGCAGCGCCTCCCGAATCATCAGGAACGTACCGGTCAGGTTGATGGCAATGATCTTGTTGAAATCAGCCAGCGGCATCTCGTGCGTATGCGCCGACCGCAGAATCCCCGCCGCATTGATCAGCGCATCGATCCCACCCAGCGCCTCGACCGCAGCAGCAACTCCGGCCTTCACCGACTGCTCATCAGCGATATCCAGCACCAGCGTGGTGAGCCGATCCCCATTCCCGTTCTCCGCCGCCTGCTTGGCGGTCTCCGCCAGCCCGGCCTCGTTCACGTCCGCCCCGACAACCTGCCCACCCTCGGCCAGGATCCGATGCACGGTAGCCCGCCCAATCCCCGACCCCGCCCCGGTGATCACTACTCGACGGCCGTCAAAACGCTCCATTGCGGTTCTCCTTACGTAGGTTCTCAGCCTCTCCTGTCACGCTACGCCTACATGGCACGTCATGCCATCGTGGCATCCCGTCAACTAGGATTGTCCCAACGAGCCCGCCCAAAGGAGGTGAAAAATGTCCGCCCAACCCCGCCCCACCCTCGCCGAACGCCGCAAACAAGAAACCCGCATGGACATAGCCCGAACCGCAGCCCGCCTCTTCGCGGAACACGGCACCTCCGAGGTCACGGCAGACCAAATAGCCGCCGAATCCGGCGTAGCCCTCCGCACCTTCTACCGCTACTCACGCACGAAGGAAGAAGCCGTCGAGCCCATGCTCGCCGCGGGAGCCCAACGCTGGTTGGCCGACATCGCCGCAGGCCCCCACCGCCTCCCCACTTCGCAGGAATTCGAAGCCGCCGCCGTCCGCTCCCTCACCCTCGGCGATAGCCTCGAAGATCTGGAGATCACCCGAGGCCTCCTCCAAGCTATGGAAACCGACCCCGCCCTCCGCGCCATCTGGCACCGCATCAACCTGGAGAGTGAACGTGACCTCAACGCCATCCTCCTGAAACTGGCTGGCCCACAGTCGGATCCATTCCGACTCCGTCTCACCGCTGCGGCCGCCGCCGGCGCAATCCGTGTGGCCCTTGAGCTTTGGGCCGTCGAGAACGGCCCGGCGAAAGGCCAGGGCTCGCCGGCCCACCTGGTCGTTCGGTGCATGCGGCAACTACACGTTGCCGAATAGCCCTGATCTCTAACGTCCCTAAATCAGACTGGACTGTTTGCCAGCTGCATTTTGTGAAGCTACGTTGGGTCACATGGTTCGCAGTCCGGCATGGACCCGGGACGAGTTGATCCTGGCCTGCGATTTGGTTGTGCAGAATGGCTGGCGCGAGTTGCGTCAGGACGATCGGCGAGTAGCCGAATTGTCGAACCTCCTGCGCTCCCTGCCGATTCACCCAACGAGCATCCGACCGGACAGCTTCCGCAACCTCAACAGCGTGTCTCGCAAGACAACCGACATCGCCACCAGCCGCCCGGGCCACGCCGGCAAACCGACCCGAGGTGGCAAGCTCGACAAAGTTGTCTTGCAAGACTTCATCGATTCGCCGACCGAGATGCACTCCGCAGCTCGAGCGATTCGGGAAGCAGCTGTCGCGGGCAGATTCGATGAAGCTGTGGCCGCGGAAGCAAATGCGCTCGACGATGACGATTCAGGTCGAGAAGGCAGGCTCATCACGGCACTTCGCACCCGTCGCGAGCGAGATCCGAAACTACGTCGAACGAAGATCGACGAGTTCCTACGTCACCACAACCGTGTGTTCTGTGAGGTTTGCAAGTTCGACTTCGAAGCGGTCTACGGTGCGCGCGGCAAAGGGTACATCGAATGTCACCACCTAATACCCCTCCATGTGTCGGGTGAGACCGATACCCGGACTGTCGATCTGATATTGGTGTGCGCGAACTGCCACCGGATGATCCATCAGCCTCCGAGCTGGATCCACCCGGATGAGTTGCGTGCCTTGATCACGGCTCATCGTCCTTGACCGCGAAAGCTGCCCCAGTCGAACGGGCCAATCTTGCCGGATAGGAGCCATCAGACCCTGGATCGAGGCGCCCGAATAACATGAATCGAAGGTTTTTCGAGGTGAGCGGTCATGCACCGCCGACTAGCATGATCTGGATCCTGAGCTAACTGGCGCGCTCAAACTCTTCGAAACGGATGGCCAAGCGATCGGCGGACGGGCGTTCTTGGCGTTTTGCCGGGATGAGGAGCGATCGGCCGTGCATCTCTTGAAGGCCATGGCGAAGCATCGGTCCATCGACCTCTTCCAACAGCGCACGATTGATTCGGATCTCACCGTCGGCGGTTATTCCGAGGAAGTTCTCGTCGTACGCTGCGTGGTGGATCTTGCAGAGGCTCAGCCCGTTATCGACGGTTGGGGTGCCATTGGGCTTCCCGTCTGCGATGATGTGGGCGGCATCGAGAAGTTTTGCGTGCTTGAGATGGCAGACGGCGCAGCGGCATTCGTAAGCGCGAAGGACTCGGCTTCGGAACTCGGGTTGGTGTAGTCGCTGTTTGGTCACTCGTTCGACGTATTCGCGTTCCAGGGGCTGGAGTGCGAGCGGGTTGTCGACCAGGCGGAGGCTGTCATCTAGCGCGATCAGAAACTGTCGGTTCTGTTGGTCGTCGGCGACGACGTATACCCGCGGCACCGGAACGAAGACGCCGTCGGCGATCTTCCGGAGTAGTAGGAGCGGTAGGTCGAGGTCCAGAGCAGCCCGGAGCTTCTTGTTGTCGCCGTTCACGCTGCCTTCGCGGTACGCGTAGGCGAAGAGGGAGTCCTGTAGTTCTTCATCCGCATACTTGCCCTTGGGATCGGACAGGATCGACAGGGTGGCCAGCATGTCCTTTGGGTTGCGAATGCCGCGGTTGCGGTCGATGAGGCGGTGAGTCGCACCGTTCAGAGTGAAGTCCCACAGTTGTTCGCGGGTAACGACTCCGGTGTCTCCGACCAATTCCTCCAGGTGTCGGAAGATCTCCTCGCGGAGGATGGCCTCGGCATCCCTGTCCATGGAGGAAGTCTGGCATGGACCGCAGTCGAAAAGTTGATCTTCAATGGATACGTTTCAGTGCGCTGTGTCTGCTGAGCTTGCTGAGATGCTGGCCAAGGCCTTCGGGCCGTGGTGGAGGATCGCCGCGAGAGTGGTTGCGTCCAGGCAGATCTCGAACTCTCGGTGGGTGTCGCCGAGGACGAGGGTGACGCGGTGGTCTTGGGGGTTGGGGACGAAACGGACTGGGCAGTCGGCAGTGGTGATTACCCAGGCTCCGATGGTGAGTTGGTCGAACATGGTGGGCTCCTCGGCGTTGGTGTGGGTCATGTAGAAAGTGCATCACTCGAGTGGGTGGATGGTTACCCTGAACTGGGTAAACCAGTGGCTTCTCGTCGAAAGCCCTGGACCGCTGGCAGTTTGGGCGTCCGTGTCACCCAGTACGGGTGCATGTTGATGAGGAAGCGCGTCATGTCGGAGACTGGCTCGACCTTGCCGAGGCGGCAGCTTGGGCGGTATTTGCGGGAGGCGCGGAGCGCGCTGGGGATGTCACAGGATCGGGTGGCGAAGGCTGCGGATGTCAGTACGTCGGTGTTGCAGCGGTTGGAGAGCGGGATACCCACGCGGCTGAAAGTTCGAGATCTGCAGGCGATTTGCGATGTTCTGGAGCTGTCCGGCGATACCGCGGAGGCCATGGTTGGGCTGCTTCGTCAGGCGGCGGAGACCAGCTGGTGGTATGAGTACGGAAGCGTGATACCGGCGAACTTCGATGTATATGTCGGGCTCGAGACCGCGGCTCGGAAGTTGACGACCTACCAGCCGGCCCTCGTTCCTGGGCTGCTGCAGATCCCCGAGTACGCTCGCGCGCTCATTCGAGCTGTGAAACCTGAAGAGACGGCCGCGGACCATGAGCGTCGAGTCGAGTTGCGGACGCGGCGGCAGGCAACGGTATCTCGGAGGTATCAGCCTCTGTCGCTGGACGTTGTCCTCCACGAGGCGGCGCTGCGGTGCAATGTGGGGGTCCAATGGTGATGGCCGCTCAGCTGAGGCATCTCGCCGAGATCGGCAAATTGCCGAACGTCTCGGTTCGAGTGCTGTCGTTCGAGGCAGGAGCCCCGGTCGGTGATCTCGTGGGGCAGTTCGCGATTCTCGAGTTCGACGAAGATACCGGGGGCGAACGCGTCTGGCCTCCCGTGGTGTATCTGGAGACCTTCATCGGGTGTATGTACCTGGAGAAGGACGCCGACGTGCGGCGGTACTATCGGGTTCTCGATAGCCTTCAGCGGGCAGCGCTGGACGAGGCGGTCAGTCGTAACCTGCTGCGGCAGGTGGCAAAGGAGTTTTCAGCGTGACTGACCTATCCGCAGCCGAATGGTTCAAGAGCAGCTACAGCGGCGACAAGGCCGACTGTGTCGAGACAGCACATCTGCGAGACGGTTCGGTGGGGGTTCGCGATTCGAAGAACGCCAGCGGTCCCTCGCTGATCTTCACGCCGGAGCAGTGGGACGCGTTTGTTGCAGGTGTCGTGCGCGGAAAGCTGACTTCGAAACAGGCTTAGGTCGACTTCCAGGATTTGGCGCGCCGGGCGCGTTAGCGTGGGCTATGGCTGCTGATCAGGATCCGCCCGTTGTCCCTGGTGTTCGTCGGAGCTTTGTTGAGGCTCGGGGTGTTCGATTTCATGTGACGGAGGCGGGGGAGGGTGTGCCTGTGCTGGCGTTGCATGGGTGGCCGCAGCATCACTACACGTATCGGGATCTGTTGGCGGATGCGCCGGCGGGGATGCGGATCATTGCGCCGGATCTGCCGGGGTATGGGTGGTCGGGGGCGGCGCCGCATCGGTGGGCGAAGGACGACGTGGCCAGTGATCTGCTGGCGTTGATGGATGCGTTGGGGTTGGACGAGAAGGTCTTGTTGGTGGGGCATGACTGGGGTGGGTGGGTTGGGTTTCGGATGATTCTCAGGGAGCCCGAGCGGTTTCGGGGGTATCTGGTGTGCAATATGGCGCATCCTTGGTCGCCGCCGGGGGTGGTGGCTCGGCAGGCTTGGCGGATGTTGGCGTATCAGCCGCTGATGGCGAGTGTGGGGGTGCCGCTGCAGCAGCGGACACGGTTCCTGGAGTGGCTGATCGGGGCGGCCGCCAAGGGGGAGAACCGGTTTGATCGGGAGACAATCGAGATTTTTGCGGAGCGGTTCCGGGATCCGGTGGTGGCACGGTCCGCGCGGGATACGTATCGGACGTTTCTGTTGAAGGAGGTGCCGGCGGCGGTTCGGAATCCGGAGCACAGGCGGGCTACCGTGCCGGTGCGGGCGTTGTTCGGGAAAGACGATGCGGCGGTGCACTATTCGCTGGCTGCGGCGGAGACGGCGCGGGCGGATGACTACACGCTCGAAATGGTGGAGGGGTGCGGGCATTTCATCGTCGATGAGCGGCCCGAGCTGGTGCGGGCGAGGCTGATCGAGTTGGCGGGTGAGACCGCGTAGGTGATGTTGACTGGGCCCCGGTTGCAGGTCCACCGGTTATGCGAGTTGGATTTGTTGCTCGAACTCGGTCGGTGACCATTGCTGACGGAATGCGTTGGGGCTGAGGAAACCGAGCGATCCGTGT
>NZ_JBHZAL010000066.1:0-16710 GCF_042754245.1 Nocardia sp. NPDC059228
AGCCCCAACGCATTCCGTCAGCAATGGTCACCGACCGAGTTCGAGCAACAAATCCAACTCGCATAACCGGTGGGCCTGCAACCGGGGCCCAGTCAGCACTCACCAGTGGGAACCGTGGCCGCGCTCACCTTAAGTGGCAAAGGATCTGTCTGGTCAGTTCAGTGGAGATCGGTCGAGAAGCTATGCGTGAGGAGTGTGTTCACCTCCGCCCAAGGCATCGGCCGCCCGTAGAGAAAGCCCTGTCCGCGATAGCAACCAAGTTCGACCAAAACGCGTGCGACATCCGGTGTTTCGATACCGGCAGCTGAAACATCGAGGCCGAGGGCCCGGGCGATACCGATAATCGCCTGCACGATCGCGAAATCATCGGTGTTGCTGGACAGCCCGCGGACGAAGGTTCGATCTATCTCGAGCGAGTCCACCGGCAATCGCTGAATCATCGACAGGGAGCTGTTGTACGTGCCAAAACTGTCGATAGCCACGTGTACTCCAAGATGCTTCAGCGCTCGAACCGTGGTGAGGGTCGCGTCGAAATCAGTTCCTTCACGTTCGACGATCTCGATGCACACCACCTGAAACTCCACTCCAGCCTCAGCGATTATCATCCCGAGCTGGTGAACGAAGTCCGGCTCGTCGAGGAGCGGCGGCGACACGTTGATGCGCAGCAGCAGTCCGCCACCAAGGTTGGTATGCCAGTGCGCGAACTCGGTGCATGCTCGCCGAATCACCCACCAGCCCAATCGAGTTGCCAGGCCTGCTCGCTCCGCCGCCAAGATGAATGCCATGGCCGACAGGAAACCTTCGGTCGGGTGGTTCCACCTGACCAGCGCTTCGACACCGGTGATGCGACCGGTGCGCAGATCGACCTCTGGCTGGTAGTACAGAGTCAGCTGATCGGTCTCAATTGCCTCGAGCAGTTGGACTTCGAAGGGCGGGCCTGCCAACTCCGCACGATTGCGCACCAAGGCCAAACAGTCCAGCAACGGATTCAGGTCAGCCTGCGGCTGGCGAAGTCCAACATCGGCGAGGTCACGACACAGCTGTCGGTGTAGCACCGGGAGCGTGAGAAGTGGACCGGCTGAGGGAATACCGTCACGGAACAGCCGGATGAGTCGGTGAGTGTATGCCGGGTAGGTCTCCGCATCGAGCTTCTTGGAAACCCCGTTCGGTGGCGCCGACGTGAGTACCGCCGTGCCCTCGGTGACGATCTCGTGCAGGATGGCCGTGTCCTCTGGCGACTGATTCGACCCCAGCGCACGGCCCGAATAGCAGCAGTCGAGAATCACGACGCGCGCCGCTGCCGGACTGTCGATGTAGAGATCGCGAACCGCCTCGAAGGGAAGTCCACCGATCCCAGGCCGATGCGGGTGCGTATCGGTGACAGCAAGGTGCAGCTCGCCGCGCCGTGGGCCCAGGACGCCATGGCCTGCGAAATAGATCAGCAGCAGGTCCCGCGCAGCCTCCGCGGCTGTCGCGATGGCGGCTCCGATCTCACGGGGCGATGCGTCCTCCGGCAGTAGGATGCACTGGTCACGTAGCAGGGACCCGTGTGCGGGATCGGTGAGTACCTCCGCCAGTGCCCTTGCGCCAGCGTGTACACCGGTCAGCGCAGGCAGATGATCGTAGCGATCGATTCCGACCATCACGGCCCACGATCGCTTGCCGTCAGGCAGACGCATGGCGGAGCGTTCAAATGTCAAGGCTACTCATCGGTGTCGAGAATCGACCGCAACAATGCCTCGACATCACCAACGCGTTTGGCATCAACGGTCACAGAACGTCCGTCGCTGTGGCGGATCCTGATTGACACATCTGAACGTCGCGGCTGGGCGAGCCATGTTCTCAGCGACATAGCCAGAACAGATACCGACCCGCCTCCACCGACCGCGACGGTTATCGCGTCGACGACGGAACCCATCTCGCCCGCGTCGGGAACTCGCGGAGCGATATGGATTCTGCCCCGTAGCTCTGGTTCCTGCCGCAGCCACATCGCCAGGGAGTCCATGTCGCCGAACTGGTTGCCTTCGGTAACCGCCACCACGAAGTCGATCGCCATGTCCGCCCTTAGCCGTCAGCCAAATTCACGGCGCATCGTCCGTGCCACGCCACCAACGATGGCAGTAGTCGATCAGGTCAGCAACCAGAATGCCCCATCCAATACTCGGCATATTGTGGGTTCGCCGGACAAACCCAGGTACGCCGGACACTCGCCGATGACGTCGGACCAGTGTAGGCAGCCCCGTCCTTACTCGGTCACGTGCGACAGCACCGCGTCGGTGGACGTGGTGGAGGCCTTGTCTGCGACCAGGTTTCGGGATCCAGGGTCAGTTCTTGTCGGCAGGATCGTGGGGTCTGCCTTCTTCGACGGTGTCTTGCGTCTGGACCGTTCCGGGTTGGTCTTTCGTGAGCCGGCCAGGAGCTGGCGTGCGCGTTTGACGGTGATCTCGAGCAGATCGGCGAGTTCCTCGTCGGTCTGTACGTGTGCGCGCACCGCGGCCGAGGCCGAGGCCTGCGCGTGCTCGTGGGTCGTGATCTCGCTCGCCGCGCGGGTGATCACGGTGTCGATTTGCGCGCGTAACGCCGCTACTTCACGATCGCGGGACTGCTCGGCGTGGGTGATCGCATTCCAGGCGGCGAGGTAGTCCCCCACTGCGCGGGTGATGGCCTTCTCGCGTGCAGCAGCGTCGGCGCGACGCTGAAGGCTGCGTTGGCGTGAGCGTTGCAGTCGGGCAACAAGTTCCGGTGAACGAGCCTGGGAACGAGTGCGGCGCTGGCGGGGGGCATCGGTCATGACGAACCACTCCTGACAGGCGTTATACCAACCTGATCAGTCCCTCGCGCACGCCACGATACCGATAAGACGCAGGTACACCGAGACTGCTGTCAATCCGTTACGCAGGCTTCGACGACACCGGCGCTGAGTCCAGCCTCCCTTCGCAATTCACGTGCACCTCGCATTACCCCTGTGCACCTGAGCGGACGTGGCCTTGCCCATTGTCCGCCGCCCGATTTGCTTTCAACCCGCCAGAAGGAGTTTCCTGCCATGCCGTTGCCTGTGTCCATCGGTGAACCCGGCGATCTCATTGCCGCCGTGCCTGCTCTGCTCAGCTTCGCGCCGACCCGGTCGCTGGTTCTCATCGTCTTGAAGCACGGATTTCCTGCGCTGGCGCAGCATCGGTGCAAGCCGTCCTGCGCACAGCATCGCCGCTCGAGCAAATCCGGCTGCCGGACGAAGAGATCGGACAATCCGCGATACGCGGGTGTTTGTATGCGAAAGGCTTCGCCATGCTGGCGGTCCTGGTCGACGACCGGTTGTCTCGCCCCACCGGAAGCTCCCCGATCGATGAGCGTTGGCGCTCGGCACTCGACGCTCTGCGGCAAAACCTGGAGTCGAAGGGTCTGGCACTGGCTGGGGCCTGGAGTACGCGATCCATCACCGTGAACGCGCAATGGTGGGACGATCTCGCACCCGAGAAACACGGGCACCTCCCCGACCCGACCGCCTCACTGGTCGCCGCCGAAATCATCGGTACCGGCCGGCAGATCCACCACACCCGCGTCGAACTCACCGAACTGGTCGAGGTCGATGTGGCGTTGCGCGATCGCGTCACTGCCGCCTTACCGGAGGCCGCCGGTGACGCGCATCGACGGTTGGCACGGACCGTGCGCATCGGCGATCCGGACGGCTACACCAGGCAGGCGTTGTGGCAGGTAATACAGGTCATCAAACACGCGTCCACCCTCGAGGTGCCCCAACCTCGCACGTTGGCCGAAGTCGCTGTCGCCCTGCGTGATACCGCGGTGCGCGATGTCATGTTCGGTGTCGCTGCCGGTGAGCACGCCGCGCGTGCCGAACACCTGTGGTCGATCCTGACGCGCGCTGCCCGATCCCGATCGTGCCGAGGCCGCCACACTGTTCGCGTTCAGCGCCTATCTGCGCGGTGACGGGGTGCTCGCAGGCATCGCCGTCGACGCCGCATTGTCTTCGGACCCCGAACACCGGATGGCGCATCTGCTCGGCATCGCCTTGTCGAGCGTCCTGCCAGCGCAGCGTCTGCAGCGGCTGTGCCGTGCCGGGATAGATGCCGCCGTCGAGCTGCGCGTCGATATCGGTGTCGCAGAACCTGATTCACAGCCAGAGGAGTTCGATGATCGCAGATTCTGACGAGCGCCTGGTGGCGTGGGCGCTGCTGTCGCGGGCCGCGCTGACCGCCCCGGCCGCCGTGCGCGGTCTGCTGGCGGCGCACGGTCCGCTCGAGGCGGCCGAGCGGATCGCCGCGGACGCACGAAATTCACGCATCCGCCCGCAGACTCGCGCCGTAGCTGCACACGATCTCGATCGCGCGCACCGATTCGGTGGCCGGTTGCTGACTCGTGAGGACCCCGGCTGGCCAGGCATGCTCGCCGACCTTGACACCATCGACGCTTTCGCACCGATCGCTTTGTGGACCCGCGGACCGGGACAGCTGAACCTGCTGACCGAACACGCGGTGGCCGTCGTCGGTGCCCGCGCGTGCACCAGCTACGGCCAGAAGGTCGCCACCTCCATCGCCTCAGGGCTGGCTGCACAAGGCTGGACCGTCCTCGGTGGTGGCGCGTTCGGCATCGATGCCGCCGCTCACCACGCTGCGCTCGATGCCGGACGGCCCACGGTAGCGGTGCTGCCCTGCGGGTTGCATCGGCTGTTCCCCCACGGCAACGCCCACCTGCTGGCCAGCGTCGAGGAGACCGGACTGCTGGTCAGCGAGTACCCGCCAGGCGTCGAGCCCAGCCGACCACATTTCCTTGCCCGCAACCGCATCGTCGCGGCGTTGGCAGCCGGGATCGTGGTGTGCGAGGCGGGGATTCGCAGCGGCACCGCCAACACCGTCCGCTGGGGCAACGAACTGCACCGGCCCGTCACCGCTGTGCCGGGCCCGATCGACTCGGCCGCCTCACGCGGCTGCCATGACCTCATTCGCACAGGACATGGGCAACTGGTCGTCGACGCGCACGATGTCCTCGGCGTACTCGCGCAGTGACACTGTCTCGGATTCGGCTCTTGCCGAGCTGTTCCGAGGCCGCGGTGGTGCCGTTTGAATCCATGCCATGCGCGAACACACACGACACGTTGCGCTCTTCCGCTACCCACACCACCGATCCCCCACCCATCATTTCCGGAGGTCACTCTTGTCCGTCAATTCCGTTGCTGTTACTCGCATCTCGCGCGGTGAGTATGAGCAGTTGGTTCATCGTGGCCATGCCGGTGCGGTCCCGGCGATCGAGGCCACCACCGTGCTGGATCGCTGGCGCGCCGATCACCCCGACTGGCGTGGCCGCCACTGGACCTTCGTTGCCGACGACCACGGCGTACTCCGGCTTCGCCCGCTCAACGTCTCCCGCGCCGAGTGCCGCCAGATCGCTGCCTGACCGATCTCGCTCGCTCCCCGTTTCGCTCCCGGGGCCACCACACAGCCGCCGTTTCCGGCACGTGGTGGCCCCGCATTCTTGTCTCTCAGGAGGTCTGCCCCATGCAATTTACTCCCTCCCCGACCACCGCGGCCATCGTCGACGGGGACACCGTCCCCAGCACCGCAGATGTCGTGGATGCCGGGTACGTGGAACTCTCCACCACGCCTGAACCCGGCGACGATGTGGAAGCGCTGCCCAATGTCGAGGCGCTGTATGTGCGGCCGTCGGAATTGGTGATCGCTCAGAACGTGCGCAAGAGCTTCGACATCGCGGAGCATCCCGAAGTCATCGACTCCATCAAGGAATTCGGCGTCGAGGTCCCGATCATCGCCGAACGTCAGCCCGACGGCAGCCTCCACGTCACCGAGGGGCAGCTGCGCACGCTCATCGCCGTCGAGGTCGGCACCGCGAAAGTTCCCGTCTGGGTGTCCGACGCCGACCCGGATGTTCCCGAGAACGAGCGCCGGATCCGCACGACGCTCAAGCAAATGAACGTCAACGACCGACGCGTGGCGATGACCGCCGCAGACCGCGCCGGCGGCGTGGCGTTGATGCTGGACCTGGGGGCCTCGGTGACACGCGTCGCGAGCGGATTGCAGCGCAAACGATCCGAGATCAAACACGCAGCAACGATCGCGGCATCGGCGACCGCACGCGGACTCGTCGACCAGGGCACCTACAGTCTCGACCAGCTCGCGGTCATCGCCGAGTACGAAACCCTCGGCGACACCGAAGCAGTCGAACGCCTGCAACAGATCCCCCGGTCGCGGTTCACCTACGTGGCCAATCAGATCTCCGCCGAACGACGCGAAGCCCGCGCACGCCTCGAAGCATCTGTGATGTACGCGGCCACCGGCTTCGGAGTGCTCACCGTCGAGCCCGACACCGGTTCACCCGAGCCGCACTACCTTCCGGCGGAACTGCTCGTGACCGCTGACGCCGCTGCGGTCACCGAAGATCTGATCACCGCCTGCGCTGACCGGTGGGTGGTGTACGTCGATGTCGAGGAGAACGGGCAACTCGTCGACGCCCTCACCGGTGAACTCGTCGACCCCGGCCAGGTCGATTGGGATACCAAGGGCAACACCGCCTCCCATCCTGCCGAGGGCCTGCGTCATGCCGATTCGGTGGAACATCGAGACCGCTGGATTCCGCAGTACTTTCTTCCCACCGACCAACTGGCCGAGTCCGGCTTGCGGATGCGGCAGCCTACCCGGAACCTCGAGGCACCCGGCAGCGATCTCGCTGAGCAGTTGCTTGCCGCTGAGAAGGACGCGGTCGAACGGAATACGGCGCGGCAGGAGCGGCGGCGGGTGCGGGAGTTGAACAAGCGCGGACTGGCTGCCAAGCAGCGTCGTGTGGAATTCCTGGGCCGGTTGCTGGCTCGGCGTACCCCGGCCCCGCAGGCCGGGCAGTTCGTGGCCGAGTCCCTGGCGTGGGAGTCGGATCTGCTGGGTTCGTTCCATGCACCGAAGACGGCGCTGGACCTGCTCGGGGTTTCCGGGTTCACCACCGAGTTGGTCGCCTCGATCCAGTCCGCGACCGCGAGCCGGGCGTGGGTGATCGTGCTGGGCATGGTGCTCGGTGCGTTCGAATCCCGTGCCGGGAAGGACTTCTGGCGCTACAGCGACCGCGGTCTGCAACGGTATCTGCGGTTCCTCGCCACCGTCGGCCAGCAACTCGAATTCGAACTCGTCGACGTCGAACTTGCGGCCGCCGGGCTCATCGACTTCCACGACATCGACCTCGACACCGACGCCACCGTCGACACCGACCTCGCTGCCTGACCGGCCGGGATTCCGCCGCGCATCCCAGCGATGGTCACACCGCGGTCCATCACCGACTTCCGCCCCGAAAGCGGTGTCGTATCCACTATTTTCGGAAGGGGAGCCGCACCATGGCTCTGGACACGACCCTTACGGTCATCGGGAATTTGACCGGTGACCCCGAGCTTCGCTTCACCCCCGCCGGTGAAGCGGTCACCAATTTCACCGTCGCATCCACACCACGCTATTTCGACAGGAACTCCGGCGAGTGGCGCGATGGCGAGGCACTGTTCATGCGCTGCGGCATCTGGCGACAGGCCGCGGAGAACGTCGCCGAGACCCTGACCCGCGGAGCGCGCGTAATCGTCTCGGGCCGATTGAAACAGCGCAGCTACGAAACCCGAGAAGGCGAGAAACGCACTGTCGTGGAGCTCGATGTGGACGAGGTCGGTCCCTCGCTGCGTTACGCCACCGCGAAGGTGACGAGAAACCGGACCGGCAACGGGCCAGGGACCGGACGCCGGACCGCCGCCGGGAACGGGTTCGGTCAGCCCGCAGACGGTTCCGATCAGCACTCCGATGACCAGGGTCCGTGGCGTGCACCGGCACTCGCGGTGGTCGGGTCCGACGGCTGCACCGACGATCCGGACTTCTGAAGCCTGCTCCACCGACCTTCCTGTACTGGTCGCGCCCGGCCAGTACAGGGGGTGGATGGGATGTCCGGCTGGTCTGGGCGACCAGCCATCTCGAGGGCTACCGGCCCCGAGCGCGCCGCGCCACGGAGCCCGCGCCCGGCGCAAACGAAGTCCCGTGCGCGCCGTCTGATCCGTCACCACCGTCGCGTTTCTGAGCGCACGCGACTTCGCTTCCGCACGCCCTGGCGCGTTCTCCGCCGGCGCCTCGCGTGCGGCCCCGGTCGTGCGCCCTCGGCTGGTCGCCCAGACCAGCCGGTCATCCTGGCTGCCGAAGTTGCTCACGCGCCGGGTGCTCGCCGACATCACCATCCAGACAGGAACTCCCCGTGACCGAACACAGTGCATTTCTCGACGCCATCGCCGCACTCGACATCACCTTCACCACCGACCGCCGCGCCGCACGCCGCGCCTTCCCCGCCGCACTCACCCTCACGACCCCGAAGGATCGCGAATTCCTGGACCGGCTCGCGGAGACGTTCACCCTCTATCCGTTCGAGTCGGCCATGAAACGCCTTGCCGCACAGTACGCCAACGAGCCCGACAACCAGCACCGGCTGGTCGCCTTGGTCCCTGACTCCGATCCCGGGCTGTTCATCCGTGACCGCGCCGACCGGCTCGCCGAAATCCAGGCACGCGCGGCGCGCAACGGCACCACCGTCGAGGACGAGTACTCCGCCACACACGCCGCCTTGCCGACTGCTGAGCTTCCGCGCACGCCGATGCGGCAGTGGCGCAATCCGCCCGCGCGCACCTACTTGGCCCCCAGCCGTGAGACCGAGAAGTCGCGGCGGGCTCCCGAACAGATCAAGTACCGTGCCCTGCGGCGGGGCAAGCGCCGCCCAGTTGAAGCTGAGCCCGAGATCGTCACCAAGTATGTGGCGGAGAATCTCTACACCGACACCGTCGATGCCGAACTCGCCGACGCCCGCGCCGCGGAGAATCGGGCCCGCGAACGCGGACTGCTCGCCCGACCCACATCGAGTTCGTGGACGCCGCGTTTCCCGGGGGACAAGCCGCCCCTCGACTCCGAGCAGGCGCGCGCGGTGTGGAACCACGCCTACGTCAACTATGTCGCCGACCAGCACCAGCAGGCACTCGCCCTCGCCGGAAAACCCTCCGTCAGCGACGACAACGCCCTCGTCCACGCCGCGACTCGAACCGCGTTGCGCGGCTACACCGATCGCCGCACCGCGATTCCGTTCCAGGGCAACGGCTTGGACTACGACCACGAGGGCATGACCCCGGTCCGGGGTTGGCGGTGCGTGTCCTGCTTCATCGAACGCAGCGACACCGACCAACACCTGACCCACACCCACACCGGAGAACTCCGCAGCGACGACGGACTCTGCGACATCTGCCGGGCCGACAACCGCCCCGGCCTCCCACCACTTCCCGACGGCTTCACCGCACGCGATCTCGCTCGCACCTATCTCCGGTTCTTCGCCGACACCTACCCCGACGCCGCGCGCGGCCTCTTCGCCGAGGTACGCGGGCGTGCGCCGCAGTGGCTGGTCCGGCTCGTCGACGAATTCCTCTACACCGCAGCGCTTCCCGGCGAGGGCCCGAGCGAGCCCGACCCGCAGCCGCCGGTGGCTCCGGCTCAGCGGCAGCCGCGTCGGCGCGGCGCGGTCCTGGGTGCGGGTCAGCGCACCGGTCGCTGTGATGCGTGCACCCGCGTCACCGCCGTCAACAGCGACAGCCTCTGCACGCAATGCCTTGTCTGGATCGGTTTGGACGTCCCCGCCCCGCGCGAGCACGCCGCCTGACCCCCGGCACTTCCGCTCTCCGGTCCGCCGCGGTGATCGACCCCTGCGGCGGACCGGCCACCACCCCGCACCGCACAACGTCAACGAAGGAGCCACACCGTGTCTCACGCATCCACTGTCTTGCGGTACACCCTCACCTACATCCTCGTGTTCGTCGCGTTCTACTCGACCGCGTACCTCCTGAACCACGTCCTCCCCATCGATCTGACCCCGGCGATCGACATCACCTGTCCGGCAAGCGCTCCCGTCGACCGCCGGACGTAGGGGCCTCCGACGACCCCGTGGGAATCGGCTCGGCAGGTAGGCGAAACTCTTTGCCTACCTGCCGAACTCCTTCAACACTCCCCTCGCCCCTATCACGCATACCTGCCTACCCCGTAGACCCCACACTTGCAATCCCACCTCACCACCTATCTGCCGCTACCCCAACGCCTCTCCCCCTCTTTCTCCCTATTCGCGCAAGCAGACCTCTTGCATATCGGAAAACAACTTCATAACGACCAGCAGAAACAGCGGAATTGGTAAATTCTTCACCAGTCCCGACGATAGCAATACGCGGTCATTTGGGGTTTCGATGAGTGTGTGACAGCGACGCTGCACAAAGTGTTGGCCGGCAACGGCTATCTGTACTACCTGCGGCAGGTCGCCGCCGACGATTCCAACGACCGAGGCCCCGGATCACTGGCCGACTACTACTCGGCACGGAGTGAGTCACCGGGTCGATGGCACGGCAGCGGCCTGTCCGCGCTCGGCCTGACCGGCGGGGATCTGGTCACCGAAGCGCAGATGAAGAGCTTGTTCGGGCGGGGACGCCACCCGAACGCCGACGCGATCGAGACCACGGTCATCGACAGGGAGATCGCCGCCGGCGCCAAACCGAAGGATGCGCTGCGCGCTGCGGACAAGGCCACCCGGTTGGGGCGTCCGTTCCGGGTGTACGAGGGCGGCAACGAGTTTCGCGAACGCTGCGCGGACGCGTTTGCCGAGCACAACACCCAGCAGGGTCGCCCTCGGTCAGCGGCCATCGACGATCGGGTCCGTGCACGGATCCGCAGCCGGGTCGCGACCACGATGTTCACCGAGATGATCGGCCGCGCACCGTTGGACGCGCGGGAGCTCTCAGGATGGGTGGCACGCAACTCCCGCCCGCAAGCAGCGGCGGTCGCTGGATTCGACATCACCTTCAGCCCGGTCAAGAGCGTGTCCGCGCTGTGGGCAATAGCCCCGAAAGCAGTGTCAGAGAAGATCGCCGCCGCACACGAGAAGGCCATCGATGACGCCCTCGCTTGGCTGGAAGAACACGCGATTTTCTCACGGCTGGGCGCCAACGGGGTACGTCAGGTCGACGTGGAAGGGATCGTCGCGGCGCGATTCGTACACCGCGAATCACGCTGCGGTGACCCGGATTTGCACACCCATGTGTTGATCGCCAACCGAGTGCGGACCCACGATGGACGCTGGCTGACGCTGGATGCCGCGGTGATCTATCGGCTGATGGTGACCGTCAGCGAAATCTACAACACGCGCCTGGAACACCATCTCGAACACGACGTGGCCGTGTCGTTCAGCGAACGGCCCGGCACCGACTCGACGAGGCGTCCGATCCGCGAAATCGACAGTATGCCGATGGCGTTGATCGAGTACTGGTCACGTCGCGACGCCGCCATCACCGCACGCCTCGATATCCTCGCTGCCCGGTTCGAACGCGAGGTTGGCCGCGAACCGATGCCCAAGGAAATGTTCGCGCTGATGGAGCGTGCGACTCTGGAAACCCGACCGACCCGGCACCGATCCCGCTCCTGGGCTGAACAACGCGCGGAGTGGCGGCAGCAAGCCGAAACGGTGCTCGGCTCAACGGCACTGGTGTCGAAGACAGTGTCGACTGTCCTGTCGAACCAACCCGCGCAGCGGCGTCGTCTCACTCCCAGCGAGACCGCGAATATCGGGCAGCAGGTGGTGGCGACGGTGTCGGCGGAGCGGTCGAGTTGGCAGTGGCATCATGTCCGCGCCGAAGCCGAACGGCAACTGCGCGGCCTGCTGGACAAAGACCACTGGCCTGCTGCGGTCGATTCCGTGGTTGCTGAAGCACTCTCACCGCGATACGCAGTCGCGCGCGGGGACCCGGATATCGCCGCCGAGCCGGTCCTGGCCGACATTCCCTCTCTCTATCAGCGTGCCGATCATTCCAGCGTCTACACCGGAGCCGGCACCCAGACCTACACCGCCGTGCACCGGTTGGGCACCACCCAGCGGTTGATCGAGCTGTCGCTGCGCCTCGGCGCACGCACCCTCACCGACCAGCACGTCCATGCCGCGATCGCCGCTTACCACGCCGATCCCGCCAACGCCGGGCGGCGGCTCAACGCCGGGCAAGTCGCGGTCATCACCGAATTCGCGCGTTCCCCGTGGTTCATCGCCACCACAAACGCCCCCGCCGGGGCAGGAAAGACCACCGCCATGCGTGTGCTCGCCGACGCCTGGCGCGCCGACGGCGGCACCGTCCTGGGCCTGGCACCCACCGCCGCCGCGGCCGCAGTGCTCGGCGAAGCGATCGCCGGCCGCACCGAAACCGCCGACAAACTCCTCGACGTCCTGCACAAACACTCCCCTACCGCAGCGGCATCACCCTCCGACAGCAACCCGTTTCCACCGTCACTGCCGCAATGGGTCCTCGAGATCGACGCGCGGACGCTGGTCATCCTCGACGAGCACGTGCGCCTCGGCGACGACAAACGCCTGGAGCTGTTCGAGTTCCTGCTCGACCGCAACGCGGCGGTGCGGTGTGTCGGTGACGACCATCAGCTGCCCGCGATCGAAGCAGGCGGCTCGGCCGCTGACACCGCCGACGCGGCACGCGCCTCGACTCTGACCCAGGTCGTGCGGTTCGCCTCCAGCATCGAGGCGTCAGCCAGTCTGGCTCTGCGCGACGGCGATCCGAGCGCGCTCGGCTTCTATCTCGACGATCAACGAATCCATTCCGGGTCACCGGCCGCGGTGCGGGAACAGGCGTATGCGGGATGGATCGCCGACCAGCTCGGCGACCGCGACAGCGTCATGCTGGCCGCCACCAACGACATCGTCACCGGTCTCAATGACCAAGCCCGCGCCGACCGCCTCGCCCGCCGCGCCACCGAAGCCGGACCGGAAACCGAACTCGGTGACGGACTCCACGCGTCGCTGGGCGACATCGTCAGTACCCGCCGCAACGATCCCCGGCTACGCCTGGGCCGACGCGACTGGGTACGCAACGGCTACCGGTGGACGGTCACCGAAGTCCATCCCGACGGCGCACTCACCGTCACCCACCTCCGTTCCGGTCGGCGCAGCGGCGAAACCACCGTGCTGCCAGCTGAATACGTGCGCGAGCACGTCCGGCTCGGGTACGCGGCGACCATCGATTCCGCGCAGGGAATCACAGCCGACACCTGCCACGTAGTGCTGACCGGCCACGAATCTCGCAACCAGCTCTACGTCGCGCTCACCCGAGGCGCGACCGCTAACCACGCGTATGTCACCACCGCGATCGACGGCAGCGAAGCCTCCTTCTGGACCGAGCCCGGCCTGTACCCGCGCACCGCCGTCGAAGTCCTGCAACGAATCCTGGCCCGCGACACCACCAACACCTCCGCCCACACCGAACTGCGCGACGCACTCGACCCCCACCGGCGCCTCGGGACCGCCATCGACACCTACCACGACGCCTTGGCCCTCGCCGCCGAAGACGCACTCGGTGCCACGGCCTTGAGTGGGCTCGATGCCCAGGCTGAGCAAATCTGGCCCGGACTTACCGACGCACCCGCCTATCCGGCGTTGCGGGAAATCCTCTCGCTCATCGCCTTGTCCGGTCGAGATCCCGGTGGCGCCTTGGCGGCCGCGCTCGCCGCACGGGAGCTGACGACCGCCGCTGACCCTGCGGCCGTGCTGCACTGGCGCCTCGATACCCGCCACGCCTACCCGCGCGAAACAGAACCCTTGTCTTGGGCACGAGGACTGCCACGAGACCTGCCCGAAGATCTGGTGTCCGAACATCTGCGGGCCCGGGCACGCCTGATCACCCACCTCGCCGACCAGATCCGCGCCGACACCCGCACATGGACGGCCGCCACGGCGCCAGTGTGGGCGCGCCTGTTACTCGGCAACGAGACGTTACTGGGTGATCTCGCGGTCTGGCGCGCTGGCCGCCACATCGTCGACACCGATCTACGACCCACCGGCCCAACCGGTTTCACCGTCCGCGAGCAGGACCATCAACGGCTGCTCGACGCGCGGGTCACCGACGTGCTCGGCGACCTCCACACCGCGATCAACGCGTGGTCGCCACTAGCCAAACAGCTCGATGCCCGCGTCCTCGATGACCCGTGGTGGCCGAACCTGGCCGACAAACTCGACACCGCCGCCCGCGCCGGCCTCGACATCGACGCACTGCTGACCGCAGCCGCGACCCAACGACCCCTGCCCGACGACATGCCCGCCGCCGCCCTCTGGTTCCGCCTCGGCCTGGACCCTTCCGCCCTGCAGACGACCGAGGCAGCGCATCTGCGACCAGACTGGACCGGCCACCTGCACCGGCTGCTCGGCACCGACCTCGGCGACACGATCCTCGCCAGCCCCCTGTGGCCACGCCTGGTCGCCGCAATAGACCACGGCACCGACGCAGGCTGGGACCCACACGAACTACTCACCACCGCCCACGAACTACTCACCACCGCAGCACCCGACGACCCCGGACCACTGCCCGACCAATACGCCACCGCACTCGCCTGGCGGATCGAAGCCCTCCTACACCCCACCACACCCTCCCCCGACACCGTCGCAACCACCCACGAAAGCCGCAGCACCACAACAGATTCGGACCATCCCGTGGATCACCTCGACAACCCTGACATCGCACCTTCACCCGCGAACGAACCGGATCCAGACGATCCGCACGATGCTCACCACGACATCGATAGCGGCCAGACGCTCACCGCGGACCTGCTCGCCGTGGCCACGCTGTTTCACGCCGGCCGCGTCGCCGAGGCCAAGGACGCGCTCATCGCGGCCTCCCGCACCGCAACCGACACCGAAATCGACATCCTCGAGCGCGTCGCGACCACGCTCTACCACAACAGTTTCCCGGTCGCGCGGGCGCGGTTGCGCTGGGCCGCCGAACAGTATCCCGAATACCGTGCACTCATCGAAGCCGCTACACCCACCACCGATCCTCGCACCTACAACCCCGACGTCGACGCGCGACCAACGCCAACTGTTGGCGGCCTCGACCGTGCCGCCCGCGACCACGAACCCCGCCGCGACGACCAGCCGCCGCAGCCACGGCACACCGCCGCCGACGTCGCTGCCCGCCGCGAGGCTGCCGAATACCTCGACACACGCGCCGATGTCGATGCCGACTCCCGGCACCTTCCACTCCCGGAAGGCGTGCCTCACCGTTACTACAACCCACGTCCCCACGACCCGCGCCCGAACCAGACACCCCTGGACTACGACCTCGCCGCCATCCCCGACACCCGTGGATTCGACTGCGTGCACTGCGGTCTCGAACGCGCCAAAGTCGACGCCACCCCGCCCCCGGGCCGTCGAGGAGATGACGGTCTGTGCAGCGAATGCCGCGACAACAATGCCCCAGCGATCCCCGATCACGAACCCCACGAATATCTTTCGGTGCGATGCGCACACATCGCCACCACCTATCTCGAGTCGGCGGCATTGACGATGCTGCGCCGCGACTGGCGCAGCGCAGCCACCGCCGGGGCCCGCCAGCAGATCGAGAACTGGGTCGCACAACACCTGACCGCTCCCGCCGAGTGCCCACTCGCTCACGCTGAAACGACTCTCGCCTCGACGAATCTCCTCTTTGAAGTTGCCGACGACGAGCTAGCGCAACGCATCGACGACCTCTCGCGCCGACTGGCACTCGCCGACACCGAAGCGATGCTCTACGGCCCTGCTCAGCCCCAAGCCGACGAATCATCCGTGCCCGAATCCGACTGGCTGATGGAGGAATTGGGTCAGCTGCAGAACGAACAACAGCGCCGCTCTCACCTGACCACCGACGTGGCAGAGGCCGAGGGTCTCCTCCGTCGCGGCACGGTCGACTCCGACCCCGAATCCGATATCGCAGCGATCAACCTCGGCCCGGACACCACCGATCACACCGGCCCCGGCGCCGATCCGTGATCTCGAACCAACCGACGGTTGCTTCGTCGCGACGGTCACTCCGTAGCACGCTGCAGCTCGCTCACCCGCCGATCCAGTCGTAACGAATTCGATTCCTCAGCAGCATCTTTCACCAACTCAAGCATCGCACACGCCGCGTCCACCGCACCCCTGAGCAAATACGCGTCCGCCAGCCATGGCTGCTGAGCGTGATCCACCGGCTCGGCACCGAGACCATCGAGCTGGCCACCGCGACCGGCGCGATCGTCGCCCGGCATCGGCGCGCGCCCGACGGCGCGGGCCGGGTGACCCGCGACGCAGGCCACGTCATCGTGCTGGAGCGGTCGGTGCTGGCCAGCTTCGACTCCTCCCGACCCTGCACCCACAAGACTCGGCGGCCGATATCCGAGGCCGCCCTGGCCGAATCCGCGCGACTGCGCGGCTATCCGGTCCAGGCCGATCCGGACGAGGTGCGCTTCGCAAAGCTGCAGCGCCGCATGCCGGGGGTGTCTCAGAAGATGCTGTCGGTCACCCTGCGGCAGCTGACAACCGACAGCCTCGTTGCCAGGCGCGTCGAACCCACGGTCCTGCCCAAGGTCTACTACCGGCTCACCAACCTCGGGCTGTCCCTCGAGGTGCCGCTTTCGGCACTACGAGCCCGGGCCGAGGAACACATGGCAGTCATCGACGAACCGCCCGACACGCGATAGCGACTCACCTTCGAACAGCCGCAACCGCAAGGCCCGAGGTCACCGTCGCTCGACAGTCGAGCAAGGCTACTCGGTCAAGTCCCAGGGCGTGGTGTAACTCGGGTGGTCACCGCATGATCCGGTATTCGGTCAGGCGGTGAGCTCTGCGGGTGCGGTGTCCTCCTGT
>NZ_JBHZAL010000067.1:0-16681 GCF_042754245.1 Nocardia sp. NPDC059228
GCGCCCCCGGCCAGTTTCTCCACCCCGGTCACCGCCGCCAGCAGATTGCCTCCGCTACCCTCTGCGTAGTCGGTGAGCCGCTCCGCGGTTCGCGACGCCCGGTCCGACAACCCGGCTACCGCGCGTTCGGCCAGGGTCCCGGCAAGGTTCTGCGCCGATTGCTGCAGCACACCCGTCGGGGCAGATGCAGTGACGGTTTTCCCCGCAGTCGCCCCAGCACGGCTCGCGGTATCAGCGATTTGCGCCCCGGCACGGCTCACGGTATCGGCGAGCTGGCCGATGGTGTGGGCGGTCTCCTTGCGGTGTCCGTTGGACTTCGGCATCGCGCTCACCTCCGCGCGCGGCGCACAGGCGCTTCGCCGACATCGGCGCGGGCACGGCCTCGGGCCGAGGAGACCGACTTACCGCCGGTGGAACCGGAGCGACGCTGCGAGCTTCCAGAGCTCGTTTCCCGGCTACCTGCTCGCGCACGCGCGGCGGGCCCCCTGCGCTCGTCGCCTTCGTCTTCTTCGTAGGAATCCGTTTCACGCTCGTCTGGGCCCCTGTCCGCCCCGGGCGTCGAACCCTGCTGCAGCCGGGTATTGAGCGCATCGAGACGGTTGCTCGTGGCAGTCACCGCGGCCGACCGGACCGCACCCAGCAACTCCCCGCGCACCGTGTCGGTGAGCTGCGCCAGCTCCGGAGACGATTTCAGTAACGAAGTCCCGCGCTCGAGCAGTTCCCCGGTCATCCCCGTGTTCCGCCGCACCATCGCCGCAGCCGCCAGCGACAACGCAAAACGCATCTTGCGCCTGCGTCCCAGCACGTAACCGATGCCCGCCCCTAACGCAATTCTTGTGCCACCTTTCATGGCCTACTCCTTGCTTGCTCGACTGCGGCAGCACCGATACGGCCCCAGGTTGTTCGAGGTCGAGCGACGACACCTTGATGAGTGGGATCAGGCCATAGTGCGAATGGCCATGCTCGGCGTATACCCGGCAACCACCCATCGAATCTGGCGTCACGTGACGATCCGATGTTGGCGGTGATTTTGCGCCCACCATGCCGAGTGCGGGCCACCACGCACAATTGCGGATAGGTCAGCGCGCCCAGACGGTCAGAGTTCTGCCCAGGCAGGCTGATAGCCCGCCACCGGCGATGGAGGCGGGTTGGAGATCATTGCGCCGGAACTCCCGTGACATGCAGGTCCGTTGGACCACACACGGCCGGCCTTGCAAGAACGGCCCACCCGGTCCGGCTGGGCATCCCGCCCAAGGTCCGGTGATCGACGGGCCCCTCAGCGTGTAGACCGATGATCGGTGCGTATTCGGATCCAAGCCGAGAACACCGCGAGGGTGTTGCCCGCCCACCCTGCCCGGACCTGCGCGCTCGATGCGCACACCGGGGGCGGGCAACACCCACCGACAAATGCGCAACCGCGTGGTGGTGCGCGCCCAGGCGGCGTGGGGAGTTGCTGGACCGCTCCGAATCCCAGCGCGTCACCCCCAGCGGCGAATACCGGCGCCTGCGCCTGGCCATGCTGGCCTCCCGAGCAACTCGCAGATTTCCGCGGTTCCGCGCTTTCGCTCGTTCGGAAACGATCAACTGCTCTGGGCTGCCGACCGCGGGGATCGGATGTCAGTTGCTATGCGCGACGAGGCGTCGGCGGATCTTGTCTTGCAGGCCACAGACTGCGGCGGCGGGCCACAGGTTTCGAAGACTGTCCGCGCGAGTCTCCGACTTGGAACAGATCCGCGAGAAGTCACTCGACCCCACGTGCGATGTCGTACCGCGTCGAGCACCTCTGGGCTGGTCAGAGTCGTCCGCTAATGAATCGGGAGCGGCGCGGGCAGATAGTGATGGACGGTGCCGCGGTCCGGGAGGCCGCCTACCAGATCCTGGTGACCGGGCCTCGTGGCCGGTACGCGATGGCGGTCACGAGCAGCCGCGGTGGTGGCCGCGGAGCTCGTCGCGTTCGGCGGTGAGCGCGGCGTTGGTATCGCGCAGCGCGGTGTTGGCGTCCTCGAGGTCGAGGATCCGCGCGATCGCGACCAGGTTGATCCCCTGCCCGGCCAGGGCGGCGATACGCGCCAGCCGCGCCAGGTCGTCGTCGCTGTAGCGGCGGGTGCCGCCCGAGCTGCGGGCCGGGGTCAGCAGCCCGTGCTGCTCGTAGAGACGCAGCGAATGCGCTCCCATCCCGGCCAACTCGGCGGCCACCGAGATCCCGTACACCGCCTGCCCCGGGCCGGGCCGGTGACGGGGCGGGTGATGGTCGTGTCGATCCGGCAGCATCGGACTCCTCTCTCGTGCTCCCCAGATTACCTCACCGTCACACTTGCACTCTCCTCAGCAGAGTGCTAAAACAAATCTCAGCCAGATGACACAAGTTATCTGAGTTCCCTTCGATCGAGAATGGAGTGAATGGGAGGTGGCGACCATGCTGATGCGTACCGATCCCTTCCGTGACCTGGATCGCCTGACGCAGGCGGTGTTCGGCACGCCGGCACGGCCGGCGGTGATGCCGATGGATGCCTGGCGCGACGGCGAGGAGTTCTTCGTCGAATTCGACCTGCCCGGCATCGACCCGGACTCTCTCGACCTGGATGTCGAACGCAATGTGGTGACCGTGAAGGCCTCGCGCCCGGACCTGGATCCGGGGCGGTCGATGATCGCCGCGGAACGCACCCGCGGCGTGTTCTCCCGACAGTTGTTCCTGGGCGACAATCTCGACACCGACGCCATCCGCGCCGACTACCGCGACGGGGTACTGCGCCTGTCGATCCCGGTCGCGGAGAAGGCCAAACCCCGCAAGATCGAGATCACCCGCGCCGAGCCCGACCGCCAGGCCATCGACGCCTGACCCCCGGGTCTCTCACTGCGACGATGGGGGTCCGGTGATGACCGCACCGACCAGCACCAGCGCCACGGAAACCTCGTGGCCCGATGCGCGGCTGCTCGCCTTGGATCCCGACCTCGAGGAATTGTTCGCCGAGGTCGAGGCCATCGTGCGCGCTGCCGCGCCCCGCACCCGGCGCTCAGGTCCGGACCCGAACCCGGCGCCGGCGCTGCGGTCGCGCCGGTCCGGGCGGGCGCGCGCGGGGCGGCTCACCCGCCTGCACGGCCACAGCCCGGGCCCGGTCTCACAGGCTCCGCGCGGTCCCCCAGCGGCCGGGCGCGGTGTCGTCCCGAATTCGAGATCGTGAGCGTTGCAGGAGGTGATGCCTGTCCCCAAGAGCACAACCGATCCGCGCGAAAGGCGGGGGCGCGCCGACCCCCGACCCTGCAACCGGCACCAATCCCCCGGTCCGAGACTCTCAGGACGGGCGTGCACAGCCACTCGAGGTGGCATCGCAGGCACGGCGCGTCTTCCCGCCCCGCGCGGGATTCACAACACTGCGTCAGATTCCTTCCGTCGACGGGTGAGCCCGGTCAGCCCTGGGCTTCCGGGCTCACCCGGCCCTTTCGCCGAATCGACTCCCACGATGGACATCCGAGGAGGGGACCGCCATGACCAATACCGCGACCTTCGTCCCGGCAGGCAGCGACTTCGACCGCGCCGAACAGAACGCTCTCGTCCGTGACATCGACCGCGACGCCGGCCCCGACACCACCGCGCTACACCCGCCGGCCGAACGGATCCGCGCCGCCCTCGACGCCGCCGCGATCGCCGACCGTTTCGACCAAGCCTGGATCACCCCGCTGGACCTCGATGACGACTATGACCATGACTGCGGCAACACCGACTGATCTCACACCCACCACCCGAGCTGACACCACCCGCTGCGACCCACACACCAGCAGCGGGGCAGAACGACCGCGCTGGCAGCACGGGCAGGTCGCCTGGTTCAACACCGAGAAGGGTTTCGGCTTCCTGACCCCCGACGCCGGTCCCGCGGTGTTCGTCGACTACCAGGTGATCGACGTCCCCGGCTTCAAAACCCTGCTCGCCGGGCAGCCGGTGGTGTTCACCGCCGCCGACACCGGCCGTGGCCCCGAAGCCACCCGCGTCGTGCCCTACACCCGCGCTCACACCACCCCACCCATCCCGTCGCACCGCCCGCACCGCGCGCGACAACGCCGGCCGCGCTGCCGCCACCACATGTCATGACCCGGTTCTCGCCGGCGACAACCCGACAGCCCCGATCCCGACACTGCGAGCAGCACGCGCGCTGACCAGCACACCAGCACACCAGCACACCAGCACAAGGATCATCATGACCCCCCGATCACATCCGCATACCCCCGCCGATCATCGCCTCGACGTGTGCCACACGCTCACCACCGCAACCGATTCCGGCGACTCACCGGTGGTGCACTGGCCCGATCCCAGCCCCCTGCGATCCTGGTGGAACACCATCATGGCTCCCACCCAGCCGCCGGGTGCGGCACTGAGGCCATGACCGAGCACTACGGCGGTGAGGCGGCGGCCTCGGTGGAGAAGGTGGTCGGCGCCGGCAACGCACTGCACGCGGGCTGGTTCCGGTTCCACTTCGCCGACCAACACTGGGAGTGGTCCGACGAGGTGGCCCGCATGCACGGCTACACGCCCGGCGAAGTGACCCCGACCACGGAACTGCTGCTGTCGCACAAACATCCCGATGACCGCGACCGAGTGGAAGCGGCACTGGTCACCTCGGTGCACGACCACGCCCCGTTCTCCAGCCGCCACCGCATCATCGACACCCACGGCATCGAGCACCACGTCGTGGTGGTGTCGGACTCGATCACCGACGACACCGGCGCCGTGGTCGGCACCGAGGGCTACTACATCGACCTGACCGACCGCGACGCCACACAAACCCACGCGATCCTCGATAACCTGCTACCGCAGATACTCCAACACCGGGTGGTGATCGAGCAGGCCAAAGGAGCGCTGATGCTCGCCTACGGCATCAGCGCCGAGCAAGCATTCCGGGTACTGGTATGGCGGTCGCAGGAAACCAACATCCGCGTGCGTGATCTGGCGGCCCGGCTGATCGGCGAGATCGCCACCATCCGAATATCACCGGCGACACGCTCGCAATTCGATCATCTGCTGCTGACCCTGCACCAGCAGCGCGCCCCCCGCGAGCCGGTCGAACAGGGCCTCGAACCCTGAAACTAATACCGATGCTCATCCGACCAGTCTGGCAGGAACCACGATCCTCACCGCAGAATCGATCTTGTGTAAACGTTCCAACCGCCGGCGCGCTGCGGCTGGTAGGTTCGGCCAGCGCGGTATGCAGCTTCTTAGAAAATGGTGGGTAGGGCCGGGTCCCGGCCAGGACTCGGTCCAGGTGCCCGGCGGGATGCTCTCCTATGCGGCTGCCCATCAGCTGGATCGGTGTGGCCTGACGATCCGGCGAATGCCGCGATAGCAGTGTCGGCCACGTCGGTCGGTACTGCCCAAGGACGTGCCGAGAACGCGCCGAGGGTTACGGTTCGTCCGAGCGCGGTGCGATTAGCGATGCGCGCCAGCGGTTGTAACTTTTCGGCAAGTGCCCGAACGATCGGGAACAGCACCTTGTTGAGACGGCGATCGTGTCCGGCCCACAGGCCCGCCGGCGCTACGTCCAGCGAGCCGTCGACCGTTTACCACGCCCGGGCAACCGCATGCCCTGGTTGACATCCCAGAGTTACCACGACGACGTCAAAATGCTGCGCGGCGCACCGGTAGTCGACCCCGAACTGCACTTCGACCCACACCCGAGCACCCATCGAGAATCGCCACAAGCGATGTCGGTTTAGATATCGCTGCCGTGGGCCGGGACCAATCATGCACTGAAATCGGCAGTTCAGTGCGTTCGACGGCGCCGGACCGCCCGGACCACTTGATCTTCGCCTGCCCCGCGCTGTCCGTATCGGTCAGCGCGACCAGCGGCAATGCAGGATGGTGTTACTTGTCTGGTGCGTGCACAATACGCTGATCGAGCATGTCCAGTGCCCGTACAGCGACGGGTTCCACCCGACTCCGGAATGCGCCTACGAGCACGACGAGCGCTACGCGCGGGGACGCCACCGCTATCGATGTGGTGCACCTGTTCTGGGCCCTGTCCCCGCTCGGCGAGCAGGCCGGCCGGATGGCGGTCACTGCGGTTCATGCTCCACGGAATGCGCGCGTTGATCGCTGCCGCGCTCGATACGGCATGGGTCCGCTCAGACGCCGGGAGTCAATTGCTTGCGGACACGGTCGACGCGGTGTTCGACACTGTCCAGGTGTTTCTGCGCACGCTGCAGGGCCTCGCGAGCTGAACGCTCGGTGGCGGCCGTGAATCGGTGGCGGTGTTCGGCTTCGGTCAGCTCGGCACGCAGGGCTTCGATGCGGTCGTCGAGATCAGCGAGATCGGCGGCCGCGGTGTCGTGGTCGGATCGGGCGGAAGTCACAGCGGCGCGGGCGGATTCGACTTCGGCGAGCATCTCCTCGAGCTCGCGCCGCACCTCGGCCTGCGGATCGGGGGCCGGCCCGTCGGCAGCCGTGGGATCAGCGCGCCGACGAGTCCGCGCGGCCGATTTCTCAGCGCGATCCTCGGTGGGATCGGCTGTCGTCGAGCGCGTTCCGAAGCTGCTGTGCCCATCACTGGGAACCGCGGTCAGCGCGGCGGGGCCGAATCCCTCGTAAGTGGCCGCGGCGGTGAGGGTTCCGGCGCAGAGCCCGTCGGCGACCGACTGATCCGCCAGTGCCGCCTGCAGGCTCGCGCCGATATCGCGCAGGACGGGTTCGGTCAGGCGCTGGCCCCGGCCCGCGGCCAGCTCGGCGGCCTTGCGGGTGACGGCGTTGACCACTTTTTGCCGCTGTGTGGTGAGGGCGCGCAGCTGTTCGGCCGACAGTCGGCGCTGGGCATCGCGCAGGGCGTCGCCCACCTCCAGCAGTGCGCGGACATCATCGCTCGCCTCACGAGACAGCAGATTCAGCGCCCACGCGGCGACCGTCGGCCGCCGGAGCTTGCCGATGGCGGCGGCCAGGGCCTTGTCCCCGGCGTCGCGGGCCTGCCGCACGTGCTCGGTGCGGGCGGCCACGAACTCGGCGGGCGGGAGCCCGTAGAGTTCGGCCACGACCTGGTCGAGCGTCATGCCGCCCTAGCCTACGGGCACACCCGCCACCTGCCCCCGCAGGATGCCATGGTCAGCGATTGGCCGGCCCGAAGCGGGCCGCGACGGTCCAGCCGCCGGTACCTCTCAGATCGACCGAGAACCAACTGCCCTGCAGCAGTGCACAACGCGCGGGTAGCGGCACGTGCGTGCGCTGATATTGCGGAGAGAGGCGGTGTCGCCTATCTCGCCGATGGTGTGAGCACGATTCTGCCGAACACCTCGCCGGTTTCCATTTTCTGGTGCGCCAGCACAGCTTGTTCCAGGGAAAGCGTCTCGTGCACAACCGCTTCCAGCTCGCCGCGAGCCGCGGCGGCGAACAGTTCGGCGGTCGCGGCGCGTCGGTCGGATGCGGGCACGGTGTCGGCGCTGAAGGTCGCGAACGACATCGACTTCTTGAAGGCCGCGACCATCTCCGCGCCGAAGTCCGCCGGTGGCATGCCTGCCATCACGCCGACGGCCACCATGCGACCGTTCGGCTCGAGCCTGGCGAGAAACGCCGGCAGATCCGCGCCTGCGGCGATATCGATGATGACGTCGTAGCCCGCGGGAACGTTCTCTGTACCCCGGCCGGCGCGGTCGAGCACGTGGGTCGCGCCGAGCTTGCGCAGGCGATCGCCGCGCTCGGCCGATGAGGTCGTGACCGCGACTGCACCGGCGCCGCCACGAGCAGCGAGCTGGACAGCCATGACTCCGATGCCACCGGCCGCGCCACGCACCAGCACCGACTCCCCGCGCGCGAAATGCGCATGGCGCAAAGCGAAGTGGGCCACCATTGCGGAGCTGCCGAGTGTCACCGCGTCGACAGCCGACATGGTCTCCGGCAGGGGGACGAGCGTCTTGGCAGAGGCGACGGCGCGCTCGGTGTAGCCACCGCTCTCACCCGTGAACGCCCACACGCGCCGACCGATCCACGCTGTGTCGACACCCTCGCCGACCTCGGTCACGGTGCCCGCAACCTCCTGGCCGGGGATGTGACCGGGCGTGGCGCCGTAGGCGGCCAGCGCGCCACTTCGGATCAGGGCGTCGACACCGCCGACGCCAATCGCCTCGGTCGTGATCAACACCTGTCCGGCGGCCGGATTCGGGTCGGGGAGATCGACCACCGCGAGGACCTCGGGACCTCCGAACGCTGTGACCATCACTGCATGCATCGGTTTCTCCGTGTTCTGTTCGATCGGGACAGACCAACCGACCGTAACGGACACCCCCGTCCGTTTAGCTAAAGTGAGAGCGGTGACCACTCGTTTGCCTCACGCCCTGCGATCCGACGCCCGTGACAACCGCGAACGCATCCTCGACGAGGCGCGCGCGATGTTCGTCGCCAACGGCCTGGACGTGCCGATGCGGGAGATCGCCCGGCGCGCCGAGGTCGGCCCCGCCACCCTCTATCGCCATTTTCCGACCAAGGAGATGCTGGTCACCGAGGCATTCACCGATCAGATGCTCGCCTGCCGGACCCTCGTGGACGAAGGGCTCGCCGACCCGGATCCCTGGCACGGCTTCTGTCTCGTCGTCGAGAGGCTCTGCGAGCTGCAAGCCCGCGACCACGGCTTCACCGCGGCCTTCATGTCCGCCTACCCGCACGCGATGGACTTCACTGCGATCCGCACCTCCTCACTCACCGGCGCAGCCGAACTGATCCGGCGCGCCAAGGACACCGGCCGCCTGCGCCCCGATATCGGCCTCGACGACCTCATCCTCATGATCATGGCCAACAACGGCATCCACGCCAGCACACCGGCTGCACGAATCGCGGCCTCCCGCCGCTTCGCCGCCCTCATGATCCAAGCGTTCCAAGCCTCACCGGCGTCCGCACCGCTACCACCGCTACCACGATTGATGCCCGCGACGCCCCGCCGCAAATCCGACAGGTGAATCACAGGATGACCGAAGAGCGACGCCCGGTCGTCGGCAGTTGCGGACGTTCTGCCGGTCTCGGATCGGCACGGCCAGTTGATCTTCCGACACCACGCGCTGTCCGCTGCGGTCAGCGCGGGAAGCGGCTATAGCGTGCGTTCGGTCCATGCCTGATCGGTTCGAAGAGCCTGTTTCCGTGAGCTGGTATGTTCGATTCCGATCGCGCCGACGGGGAGGGCAAGATGGCCGGCGAACCTGTGACGACACTGCATGACTTCCAATTGTCGATGCTTCACCCGATGTGCAAGAGCGCCCCGACGCAGGCCGCGGGACTGCTTGATCGAATCGGTGCGACTAGCGCCGACACTGCGGTCGCGCAGGCGCGGTGGTGGTTTTGTGACGCCACGAACAACTTCACGACGATCGCCGAGTATGTAACTGCTTGGGGCGCACCGGATTCGGAAGACGTCGAACGTTACGGCGAGCGGGAGATTCGCTCGGCGCGGTGGGATTTGCCGTTCTGGCCCGGCATGCAGTTCGAGTTCAGGGCGATGGGCCCTCGCCATCTCTTCCATCGAATGCTCCGTAAGCCGGGAGTGCCTGTGCCGCGGTTGGATTCGATTGAGGATTTGATCCCATGGTCGTGCACGAAGGAGGAGTTTCTGGGCTCCGGCCTGGGTCCGTTCGAAGAAGACATCGACCTCGGCTCGATCGGGAACCGAATCGACTTCGAGGCGGCCGACCCGGAGTCCGGGCGCAGACGTCCCTACCGTGCCCGCTTCGACTGGTGTCTGCTGCAGTCCGTCGAACCGGCGCTGGCCTGGTACGTCGACGGGCCGTGAGACGATCGGTAGTAGGGCCGACGGGGAAGGACCACGCCGCTGCGATCAATACTGCCTCTTGGTCGCCTGCTCGGAACGCCCTCAATTCGGCAGTTGCGGACGTTCCGCGGGCATTGGATCGGCACGGCCAGTTGATCTTCCGCCACGCCGCGGGGGCCGGTTCGGTCAGCGCGGGACGCGGCATGGGCGGATGCGCTCCTCGCCGCGCGAAGGTCTCGATCCGGTTTAGCATTCGTGCGTGCGTAGAGATTGGGACGAAGCAGACCTGATCGCGGACGGCTTCGAGCGTGTGTATACCGAATCAGAACGGTATGACTGGCCGCGGGCCGGGCTAGCCGATGTCGGAGGTCAGCCACACTATTACGACGGCTGGGCCTTCGACCGCGCTGACGACATGTACGAGTACTACGTCTGGCCAGCGAGCGAAGAAGCTGTGGCCTGGGAGCTCGAGTGGTGGGCAATCTACATCGCCTGGGAACTGCGCCGTGAGGCAGGCGAGGCCGGGGAGGATAGCCATCCAGAGTCTCGGCGGCATCAACACCCGCTACGACGAATTGGTCAGCCTGCTGGCTCCGCACCGTCAGATTCCGGAGAAGAAGCGAAAACTTCTGGCCGAACGCAGATTCGACAACGGCGACAGCTTTCGAGTCGGTGACACTTGCATGTGGTTCCGATGGCATTCAGGTGAGGACGCCGACGCCAGCCAGTGAGTGTCGAAGATGACCGCCGCCTGCCGATCTCGATCAGCATCACGTCATCGGCATGAGCGTGCGTTGCCCGGCGGCCCGGACGGCGCTCTGCCCGTTGATTTTCCGACGCATGGCGGAAGCTCCCGCGTCGGCGCGCGACCGAAGCTGTTCGTCCACGTGCAGCGGGTTCGCCGAACGGGCCCTGACCGCGCCGGCGGTCCCGGCATGGATCCACTGGATCTATGACCGCAACCCTGAGATCGCTCGGTTCTACTTTCAGCTGCGCTATCCCCCTCGATGACGGTTACGGCGATGAGGAGCGGATCCTCGAGCGGGTCCATCGGGCCGAGCAAGCCGCACGCTGCGTGGAACGGGCCCGCCGCTTCCACACCGACAGGCCCGTGGTGAGCGTGTATTTTCCCGAACTGCCCGACGACCACAACCGGGACGATGATGATCACAATCACGACGGTGGTGCTCATCTTTCGACTCCTCGCGCTCTCCCCATCCAACATCGCTCGACCATCCCTGAACTGGGAAAATGAGCGATCGGTCGCCCAAGCTGATCCGGCCCCGCATCTATCACCAGCGCGGAGGACGGAGCTACGCTGACAGGGCGGCGAAACCACACAACGGACCGCCTGTGATTACCGATATCGGGTGGGTTCCCGGAGACGTCCACGGCCGCGGGGTCGGCCTCTGGACCGCGCTCCTAGACACGCCGCTCGTCGCACCTTCAGCGGAGCTCGCACCACCACTAATGGAGGCGAGACCATTGCCCGACAACAACCCATCCTCGTCTACCGGCGGATCGTCGTCGGCGTCGTTCGACAACTCGTCCTCGGTCGCGGGCCGGGTGGCCCAGAACAGTTTCTTCGAACGATCAGCCCGCGCGGGCTTCGTCGTAAGCGGCATCGTGCACGTGATCATCGGCTACATCGCCATCCGAATCGCCCTCGGCGGCGCAGCCGGCACCGCCGACCAATCCGGAGCCATGGCGGAACTGGCCGCCAAGCCGGGCGGCGTCATCGCCCTGTGGGTGTGCGTCGTCGCCTTCGGGCTGATGGCGCTGTGGCGGCTCGCCGAAGCGGCACTCGGCAGCTCGTCCGAATCCGCCGCCGACAGTAGGAAATCCGAAGCGATCGATCGCGTCAAGGCGGCTGGGCTGGCGGTGGTCTATTTCGCCTTCGCCCTCTCCGCGTTCGGATTCGCCCGCGGCAGTGGCAAGTCCAGCAGCGGCCAGAGCACGGGGATCACCGCCCGCATGATGCAAACCACCGCCGGCACGATCGCCCTCATCGCGGGCGGGCTGATCATCATCGCGATCGGCGGCTATCACGTCTACAAAGGAGTGACCCAGAACTTCCTCGAGGATCTCGAGGGCGTTACCAGCGACCTCGTACGAAGGTTGGGCACGGTCGGATACATCGCCAAAGGGCTGGCCATCGCCGCGGTCGGGTTGCTGGTGATTCTCGCCGTGAGTCGATCCGAGCCGGACAAAGCCGCCGGACTCGACAGCGCCTTCAGAACCGTGGGAGCTCAACCCTACGGAACGGCCCTCCTGATCGTGTCGGGCCTGGGCATCGTCACCTACGGCCTCTACAGCTTCGCTATGGCCCGGTATACGAAGATGTAGCCGGATACCAGCCGAGGATTCGCGACCCAGAATTGCCGCACCGGCTATTGGCGATCAGTGCTCTCAATGAGCCCGACCTGAGCCCCAACCAGTGGAGATGGCTAGCCACCTTCCGATGAAAAAGGTTGAATCGCATCGTCTTCCGGACACTGAGCCGAATCAGACTCAGGAGCCTTAGAGCTGCGCGAAGCCTCTATGACAGGTGGACCGAAGCCTCATAGTTCGCACCCGGCTGCGGGCCTGCCTCTGGATTCGCCCCAAGTCCCGCAGCAGCCGGGCCGAGCTGGAGCCAGTGATGGGTGGGGTTGCCCAAGGAATTCGGGGCGAACCAGTTAACTGAAATCATCACGTTTCAATACTTCCGGACGGTAGCGTGCGCCTGGGTTTCGGCAATCGACCCAGGAGGAAGATGATCGCGCATACTCGCCCCGGCCGGCGAATCGGCTGGGGCACAGCAGGGTTGGTGGCGGCGACCGCTGTGGTCGTGGCCGGAGCGCCGACCGCGGGTGCGTCCGTCACGGATTTCGAGGTGACGTCCGCGGATCACTACTACGCCGGGGGCGCCTACTGGATGAGGGCGTTCACCGTGGCGCATGCCGGACAGCGGTATGTGGCCTTCTACGACAATGGTCAGTGCATCGGCGGCGCGAGGACCTGGACCGCGGGGGAAGTCGAGGTCTACACGCCGACAGCCGATATGGAGTGGATCCCGACAACGGCCGGGCGTCATGTCCTCACGGCTGACGATGGGGAGGGCGCCAAGACGGTCACCGTCGACGTACTACCCGCTACGCCCGGGAGCACCCCGGCGACCGGACCCAAACAGCCCGGATGCGGGATGCTGGACCGCGTACTCAATACCGGCAGTTCAGGGTTCGGATCCTACTGAACAGCCCCGCCGCGGCCGGGGGCGACATCGGGCCCGACCTGCACGGCCACCGCTCGCCGCCTCGCCTCATCACCGGCGTCATAACGAAAGCTGTTCGCACCGCGACGCGCTCGGCGGCCGACCTTGTTTCAGGACGTTGAAGTGCGCCAGGACGACAGGTAGGCCCGGTAATCGGAGGGTGAGTGCGTCTGCTGAATCTCCGCCCGGAACATCCTCGTACATGCGCATCAACACCCCGGTGGCCTGCTCGACCACCGGCGCGACTGCCTCACAGGGGCTGGCGGGAGGCTCGACAGACTCATCCCATGATTATCGCGCGACGAGGTCTGAGTCGGGGCCTTCGACGGCGGTGGGTGGTGCCGGAGGCAACAGATTTCAGCCGTGATCAACCAGGACGTGGAGGGTCGCGCGGGGATGCAATCGGAGCTTGGCTCGCCGCGGCGCTGTCGGGCTGAAGATCGTGCACGACGTTCGGCAGTTGCGGACGTTCTGCGCCGCAGCGGGTTCCGACCGCCGACGCCCCCGCGCTGGCCGTTTCGGCCAGCGCGGTATTCGGCTACTTAGACAATGGTGGTAGGGCTGGGTCCTGGCCAGGGTCTGGTCCAGGTGCCCGGTGGGATGTTCTCCAATTCGGCTGCCCGCCAGCGTGACCGGTGTGGCTCTCATGGCTTGCCTCCCGCCGGGTGCCGTGCGGGCGTGGCTGAAAAGGGGCATGCCCTGGCTCGAAGTAGCGGTGCCCTCCCCCGTGCACGGACACCGAAACCTGCATCGGGAGGAACGGGCGATGACCGTCATCATCGTGATGGATCCACACAAACGCTCGGCCACCATCGAAATCATCGACCCCACCGCGACTGTTCTGGCCAGCGGCAGATACAGCACCGACAGGCCCGGCTACAGCGAAATGCTCACCACCGCCCGACGATTCACCGACCGGGTATGGGCAATCGAGGGCTGCAACGGCATCGGCCGGCACCTGGCTCACTGGCTGGTCCACGAAACCGTCATCGACGTGCCGGCGAAACTGTCGGCGCAGGTGCGGGTCTTCGCCACCGACAACGGCCGCAAAACCGACCCCGTCGACGCGCACTCGGTCGCGCTGGCAGCGCTGCGGGCACCGAACCTGCGCAGGGTTGCCACCGATCCGGAACTGATCGCGTTGGGACTGCTCGCCGATCGTCGTGACGAGCTCGGCCGTGCCCGCACCCAGATCGCCAACCGCGTCCATCGGCTGTTGCTGGAGCTGGTGCCCGGCGGGACGAAAAAGTTCCTCTCCGCCACCCAAGCGCGGGCATTGCTCGTCTCGATCACCGACGACGGGCCCGTCGAACGAGTCCAGAAACGGCTGGTGACCGAGCAGATCGACGAGCTCGAGCTCATCGGCGGCAAGATCAAGGCCGCGGACAAGGAATTGCGGGGCCTGATCACCGACCGCGGCTCCACCCTGATGAACTTGAACGGGATCGGACCATCCAGCGCGGCAAGGCTTTTGGCCGATACCGGCGACATCCACCGCTTCGCGACCCGAGACCGGTTCGCCTCTTGGAATGGCACCGCACCGCTGGACGCCTCTTCCGGAGACCAGCATCGGCATCGGCTTTCCCGCTCGGGCAACCGCAAGATCAACCGGTGCTGCACATCATGGCCGTGGTACAACTCCGGCATCGCACCGACGGCCGCGCCTACACGACCGCAAACGCCTGGCCGGCAAGACCTCGATGGAAGCATTGGGGCGTTGAAGCGGCGGCTGTCGAACGCCGTCTTCGCCTGCATGGTCGCGGACCAAGACAGAAGCGAATCAGCAGGCCCGGGAGGGCAATCGGGAACGACTACCAACTCCAGCGCGACCGGCTTGAACCCGCACACCGATCCTTTGGACAAGCCACATCCCGGACCCGCCAAACAGCCCAACTCCACACCCACACCGACGTCTCGACTAAAGGGGCGCCATGACAGTGCGTTTGCAAACGATATTGCCGCTGTAGAGGTTTCGACGCCGAACGCAGCCGCTCCAGCACTCTCGGACGGCATGGCGTCATACCAGCGTGTCGAACAGCCCTGCCGGGGCTTGCGATCGCTGATCGCATTGTTCGAAGAACGATGGCCAGCGCGGCGGAACGTCAGTTGTACTCGGGCACCGAGATTTCCGCCGGTGAGCGATCGAATCGCAGTCCGCGCCAGGACGGGTGCCGCAGGCCGGTGGCGGTGCGCTCGCGATAGGCGACATCACCGACCAGATGCGGGGTGACCCAGTGCGCGGTGGCCGCGATCGACGACGGGATCTCCCCGGTGACCGGCGGCGCGGCAACGGCCAACGCCAGCAGCTCGCGCTGCAGCACCCGGCGCGTGGTGTCGCTGAACCCGGTCCCGACTGCCCCGAGCAGCACCAGTTGTCCACGCTGGTCGTGGGCGGCCACGAGCAGGGACCCGAACACCTCGCTGCTGGTGTGCCCGGCCAGCCAGCCGACCACCACCACCTCGGTGCACCGGCGCAGCGGGAGCTTGCGCCACGCCTGCGACCGTCCGGACCGATAGGTGCTGTCGATCCGTTTGCCGATGACGCCCTCGATACCGTGCTCCGCGGCGACCTCGAGCATCCGCGACACCGGGAAGTCGCGGTAGGACGGCGCGAGCAGGATATGGCCGTAGGGCAGGCCCAACCGCTCGAGGCGCTCACGGCGTTGCAGGTAGGTCAGCGTCCGCAGGTCACGGCCGCCGAAACCGAGCAGGTCGAATACATACAGGCACACCGGCACCGCCCGGACCAGCGCCGGGCCCGGCCGCGTCACGCCCACGCGGCGCCCGATCCGGGAGAACCGCGGCACCCCGTCCCGGTCCGGAGCCACGAGCTCTCCGTCGAGGGTCAGCTCTCGGCCCGCGGCCAGCGATGCCAGGGTGTGGGAGATCTCGGGGAAGGCCGCGTTGAGGGAGTTGCCGTTACGGCTGACCAGGTGGCACACGCCGTCGGAAATCCATGCCAGGCAGCGGATTCCGTCGTAGGTCCATTCGTAGGCGTACCGGGTGTCGTCGTCGGCGGGAGCGGGCCCGGCCGTGGCGAGCATCGGCGCCGGAGGGCGCACCATATACCGAACGCTACCCCCGAAAGATACCGAACGGTCGCATCATTGTGATGCTCCGGAATCCCGTCCGGTAGCCCTGGTGGAATTCGTCGTACGGTCCGTGCCGGGAACCATGCACGCCGGTCGAGCCAGTTCTCATGTGGGTGCGGGTGGCTCGGCGACGGGATGCATCACGGCGTGCCACCACGATTCGAGCCGACTCGGCTCGGGCCAGCACACCACCGGCACGTCGTCGTCGGAATCGCGGGTGATGGCGGGTGCCGTCGTAGCCCGTTTTCCCGGCCGGCGAACGGGCCTGTTGCTGCGTGGTTCGCGTGGGGTTGCTGTCATGGCACACCTCCGAATCCCTGCCCGGCGCCTGGTCTCACCGGGCGGGCTGGATTCTCAACTCGCGGCGGCGGTGTACGCCGAGGGCGACCACGCGCGAGCAACGCCACGAACGCCCAGGGCAATGCCGAGGGGTCTACGCCACCGCAGAGGGGGCCGACCTGCACCAGCGTAGGCATTCAAGGTCAACGGCAGGCTACATCCGAGCCGATTCCCGGTGGAGCGCGCCGGCATCCCGGCGCGATAATCCGGTCATGGGTTCTTCTTCTCCTGCCGAGCTGCCCGCGGAATCACTGGTATGGGCAGCAGGG